>NZ_JBFARL010000324.1:0-5502 GCF_040674655.1 Actinomadura sp. NPDC049753
GCGGGCGGTGCCGGTGGCGGGCGCGGCCGTCGCCGGGGTCGTCGTCGGGCGCCTCACCGCCCGCAAGCGCTGACCTCGGCATCCCGCGAGTCTTTCGACGAGGGCGACGCCCCCGCAGAACGCGTTCTGCGGGGGCGTCGCGCGTGTCTGGACAGACATTTCGTCTTGAACAGCACATAACCGGAAACAGATCTCCTGTTTAGGCAGACCGAGGCGGGTACACCGGGGTTCATGCTTCACCCCCAAACGGGTCAACCCCGAGAAGGAGCGATCACATGACTGGGCCGATCGCCCAGCAGACTTCGGGCAGCAATGTCGTGCAGCGCGGCGGTTCCGGCAGCGGCCTCGCCGACGTCGTCGACCTGATCCTGGAGAAGGGTCTGGTCATCGACCTGTACGCGCGGGTCTCGCTGGTGGGAATCGAGATCCTCACGATCGACGTGCGGATCGTGGTCGCCAGCGTCGACACCTACCTGCGGTTCGCCGAGGCGGTGAACCGTCTGGACATCGCTCACGACGGCACTTCGCAGGGCCTGCCGGAGTTCGTTGGCGGAATGCAGGAGTCGGGCGCCAAGAAGAAGACGCGCGGTGCCCTGGAGGGGGCCCAGGAGCGGCTGAAGGAGACCTTCGGCGGCGACTCCGACGAGGAAGAGGACAAGGAACCCGCGCGGCGCCGCTCGTCGCGCAAGAAGGAGGACGAGGAAGAATGAGCACGCCTCAGACCCCCGGCGGCTCTGAGGCCGGGGACCGGATCCCGCAGTACGTGTACGGGGTGACCCGGTCGGGCGTGGCGCTCCCGCCGGACCTGGCCGGGCTGGACGACCGTCCGGTGTCGCTGGTGGAGGACGGGGGCACGGCCGCCGCCGTCGTCAGCGACCTGCCGGCCGACCGCGCCCTCGGCGAGCGCGCCGACCTGGTCGCGCACCAGCGGGTCCTCAACGCGCTGGTCGACGCCGGCACCGTGGTCCTGCCGTTCCGGTTCGGGGCCGCGCTGGCCGACCGCGGCGCGGTGGAGAAGGAACTGCTGGCCGACAACTCCGAGCGCTTCGCGCAGGTCCTGGACCAGCTGGACGGCCGCGTCGAGCTGCGCGTCAAGGGCACCTACGTCGAGGACGCGGTGCTGCGGGAGATCATGCAGAACGACCCGGAGGTCGCCGAGCTTGCGCAGCGGCTGCGGGAGGTCCCGGCCGACGCCGCCGACGCCGTCTACTACGACCGCGTCCGGCTCGGCGAGCTGATCGCGCAGTCGATGCAGCGGCTCCGGGAGAGCGACGAGCAGGTCCTGCTGGACGGGGCCGCCTCCGCGGCCGAGGCGTTCACGCGCAAGACCCCGGCCCGGGAGGAGGACGTCCTGGACGCCTCCTTCCTGGTCCGCGCCGACCGCCGCGCCGCGTTCGAGGAGGCCGTGGAGAAGCTGGGGCAGCAGCACGGCGACCGGATCCGCCTCCGGCTCATCGGGCCGCTGCCGCCCTACGACTTCGTTCCGGAGGCGTGACAGGCGATGGGATTCTTCACCGGTCTGGTCACGGCCCCCCTCGCGCCCGTCAAGGGCGTGATGTGGCTGGCCGAGACCCTGACCGAACAGGCCGAGGCGCAGCTGTACGACCCGGGGCGCATCGCCGCGGAGATGCAGCAGGTGGCCGACGAGGCCGCCGCCGGCGAGATCACCGAGGAGGAGGCCGCCGAGCGCGAGGAGGAGCTGATCCGCCGCTTGAACGAGGGCCGCGCCCGCGGCTACCAGCCGGGCGGCTAGGAGGCCGGTGATGATGTCCGCGTCCAAGGCCGCCGCGATGGCGGTGGAGCACGTGACGGCGATGACCGGCCGCAGGGCCGAGAGCGTCGTGGGAATGGAGCGCACCGAGGAGGGCTGGCGCGTCAAGGTGGAGGTCGTGGAGACCCATCGCATCCCCGACTCCGCGGACATCCTCGCGGTCTACGACACCGAGGTGGACGCCGACGGGGAGCTGGTGAGCTACCGGCGCGCCGGCCGCTACTCCCGCGGACGAGTGGAGAGGAACTGAGCGGCTGTGAGTGAGATCTCCTGGACCGGCCAGCGCTCACCGGCGCGGTCGGTGGCCGGGGAGCGGCAGGGCGCCAACCTGGCCGACCTGCTGGAACGCATCCTCGACAAGGGGATCGTGATCGTCGGGGACGTCCGGGTGAACCTCCTGGACATCGAACTGCTGACGATCAAGCTTCGGCTGCTGGTGGCGTCGGTGGACCGGGCCAAGGAAATGGGCATCGACTGGTGGGAGCACGACCCGTCCCTGTCCTCCAAGGCCCGGCAGAAGGAGATGGACGGCCAGGGCGACCGCGAACTGCTGGAGGAGAACCGGCGGCTGCGCGAGCGCCTGGCCGCCCTCGAGGCCGGCGCCGACGGCGCCGCCGAACGGACCGGAGACGGAAAGGAGCCCTCATCATGACCGCCCCCGGGTTCGCCGGCCGGACCGCCGGCGACCACGCCGCCGCCGACCCGGCCGGCACCGGCGTCTACCTGTACGGAGTCGCGCGCGGCCTGGACCCGGCCGCGCTGCACGACACCCCCGGGGTCGCCGGCGCGCCCGTGCGCGGCGTGGTCGCGGCAGGACTGACCGCCCTGGTCAGCACCGTCCGGCTCGACGAGTACGGCGAGGCGGCGCTGCGCGCCAACCTTGAGGACCTGCAGTGGCTGGAGGCCACCGCCCGCGCCCACCACGACGTGGTGGACCGGGCCGCGCACGCCGCCCCGACCGCGCCGGTGCGGATCGCGACCATCTACCGCGACGACGCCCGCGTCGCCGAGGTGCTCACCGACGAGGGCGGACGGTTCACCGAGGTCCTCGACCTGATCGACGGCCGCTCCGAGTGGGGCGTGAAAGCCTACGCCGACCCCGCACTGCTGCGCGGCGACACCGGCCGCGACGGCCCCGACCCCGGTGGGGGGCTCGCGCCGGGCGCCGAGCCCCTCACCGGCCCCCACCAGGGCGCCGCGGGTACGGCCCCCGCCGGGCCGGGGGCGGCGTACCTGCGGCGCCGGCAGCAGGAGCGCCGGCGCCGCGCCGACGCCGGCCGCCGGGTCGGCGAGCAGGCCGACGCGGTCCACGCCGAACTCGCCGACCACGCCGTGGCGTCACGGCACCACCCGCCGCAGGACCCGCGCCTGTCGGGCCGGGCGGACACCCAGATCCTCAACGTCGCCTACCTGCTGGACGAGGAGCAGGTGGAGGGGTTCCTGGCGGTGGCGCGGGCGGCCGGCGAGAGGCTGGCGGGCATCGAGGTGGAGGTGACGGGGCCCTGGCCGCCCTACTCCTTCATCGAGCCGGGGGCGGCGTGACGGCCGTCCTGGACCAGGGCCGCGACGTCCCGATGGAGCGGATCGCGCTGGTCGACCTGCTGGACCGGCTGCTGGCGGGCGGCGTCGTCATCACCGGCGACCTGGTCATCTCGATCGCGGGCGTGGACCTGGTGGAGGTGTCCCTGCGGGCGCTGATCACCTCCGTCCGCGACGAGCTGCTGCCCGAGGAGGAACGACCGTGACCCGACCCGACCGCCGGCCCCCCGGCCCGACCGGCGCCGGGCCCTCCGCGCGCGGCGACCGCGAGCGGGGGAGCCGCGAGCCGGTGAGCGGGGAGGTGTCGGTGCGCGACCCCGCCGTCGGCGACCCCTTCACCGACGACATTCTGGCCGGCCGCACCGAGTCCTCCCACGGGGACGCCCCGGTGCGCGCCGCGCCGGTGCGCGAGGCGGACCTGCGGGAGCGGTCCTCGCGCACGATGCAGCGGCTGCGCTCCGACCCCGAGACGGTCGAGCGGGACCTGGTGAAGCTGGTGCTGACCCTGGTCGAACTGATCCGGCAGCTCATGGAGCGGCAGGCGCTGCGCCGCGCTGAGGGCGGCGACCTCACCGACCAGCAGATCGAGGACCTGGGGCTGGCGCTGATGCGCCTGGACGAGGCGATGACCCGCCTGAAGGACCACTTCGACCTCGACGACCACGACCTCAACCTCGACCTCGGCCCGCTCGGCCCGCTCCTGCCCGACAACTGAGCGGCCCGCCGGCCGGGTCACCGGCCGGGTCACCGGCCGGGTCACCGGCCGGGCCGCTTCTGGCCCGGCCCCCGGGGGGCGGCTCTCATTCCGGGTTCACGGCGGTGGCTTTGAAGAACGTGTAGTGGAACGTTCCGTCGGCGTCCGCGGTGCGGTGCAGGTCGGCGACGCCCCGGTCGAAGTCGGCCGGGGTGGCCAGCCCCGCCGCGACGGCCTCGCCGCGCACCGACTCGATCATCGCGGTGAAGGTGTCGCGGGTGAAGGCCCGCCGCAGATCGGGCCGCGCCCGGTCGGCGTACACGGTCCGCGGGACCACGCCGACCCGCGCGTACCCGGCCTCGGCCAGCAGCGGCCCCAGCCGCCGCCCGAGCAGGGCGTCGCCGCCCGCCGCGGCCTGCAACGCGACCTGATGGGCGATCGCGGCGCGCGCGTGGGCGCTGTCGGGGTGGAAGAACGCCGACCCGTGGTCGCCCTCGACGGCCGTGAGGGTCCCCCCGGGCCGCAGCACCCGCCGCAGACCCGCCAGCACGGCGCGCGGGTCGGGCAGATGCTCCAGCACGAAGCACACGAACACGTGGTCGAACTCCGCGTCACCGAACGGCAGGTCCCGCAGGTCGGCGCACCGCCACCGCACCCGCGCCGCGGGGAAGGACGCCTCGACGCGGGCACGCGCCTGCTCCAGCGAGGCGCGCGAAAGGTCCACGGCGGTCAGGCGCACGCCGGGGGAGCGCGCCACCAGATGCACCGTCTGCGCCCCCACCCCGCAGCCGGCCTCCAGCACCCGGCTGCCCGCCGGATAGGCGGTCCCGTCGTGCACCAACGCGGCCAGCGCGTCGGCCTGGTCGCCGAGCCGCCGCGACTCCCGTCCCGAGTACCCGTGCACATAGCCGCCGGGACCGTTCGTCATCGTGGTTTCCATGCGACCACCGTGGCCGCACAATGGCCCGGTGAACAGGTCCAAAGACGGCGAACCGAACAGGTCCGTAACGCCGGGGTCGGACTTCCTGCAACTCGACCCCGCCGACGCCCCGCCCGGCGGGCTCGCCGACTGGCTCGCCGGACGCCTCCGCGACGCCGTCGCCGACGGCCGCCTGCCCGTCGGGACCCGCCTGCCCGCCACCCGCGTCCTGGCCGCCGAACTGCGCGTCTCCCGCGGCGCGGTCACCGAGGCCTACCAGCGCCTGGCCGACGAAGGCCACCTCGCCGGACGCGGCCGAGCCGGCACCATCGTCGTCGCGGCCCCCCTCACCCCGGCCCCCGTGCCCCTGCCCGAACGCCCCGGCCGGGCGGCCACCACCCCGGCGCCCTCCGCCTCGTTCCCCACGCACCCCGGCCCCGACATATTCGACGTCCTGCGCGACCTGCCCGCCCGCATCGACCTGTCACCCGGCCTGCCCGACCTCGCCGCGTTCCCGCGCGCGGCCTGGCAGCGCGCCGAACGGACCGTCCTGCGCGACCTGCCCGCCGCCGGCCTCGG
>NZ_JBFARL010000325.1:0-5481 GCF_040674655.1 Actinomadura sp. NPDC049753
CCGTTCGGGCGGGCGTCGGCGGGCGGGACGCCGTCGCCGGGGATCACGGTGCCGGGCACGCCGAGGACGCCCGCCGCGCCGGCCGACGCCGCGGCCGAGTGCGGGACGGGGCGGATGGTGCCGCCCGGGCGGCCGGGCTCGGTGGAGAAGAAGGCCGGGTCCTTGCCCGGCTTCATGCCGAGCCCCTCGGCCTTCTTCGACAGCTGCTGCGGGGCCCCCTCGCGGGCGATCTCCTCCTCGTAGGCCTGGCGCTGCTGTTCGAGCTGCTTGTTGCTCTGCTGCAGCCGCGTCAGCGTGAAGGCGTCCTTGGCGAGAACGGTGTTGAGCAGCAGCAGGCTGACCAGGGCGCCGCCGAGCAGCCCGACGATGAGAAGGACGAACGGGGCGCGCGGCGCGGTCTGGCCGCCGCGTCGCGACGCGGTCGTCCCTTTCGTGCCTCCCGTCGCGCCGCCTGCGGCCTTCGCGGCCTTCGTCGCCTTCGTGCTCTTGGCCGGCGAGGCCTTCGTCCGCGCGGGGGCGGGCGCCGCCTTCGCGGGCGCGGCCTTCGCGGGCTGGGCGGGCGCCGGCTTGGCGGGCGCGGTCCCGGCGGACCGGCTCTTCGGCGGCGCGGCCGGGGCCGGGGCGGCCCCTTCCGGGCGCTCCGGGGCTCTCTTCCTCGGCGCCTTGGTCGGCGGCCGCCTGCTCGTCGTGGTCATGTCGCCTCCCGGACGCGCTCCGCGGCGCGCATCCGCACCGATCCGGCCCGTGGATTGGTCGTGGTCTCCTCGTCGGACGCCACTTCGGCCCCGCGCGTCAGGAGCCGGAACCTCGGCTCGTGCTCGGGCAGCGGGACCGGCAGCTCCGGCGGGGTCGTGTCGGCCGCCTGGGCGGCGAGGACCTGCTTGGTGATGCGGTCTTCGAGCGAGTGGTAGGACAGGACGACCACCCGGCCGCCGACCGGGAGCGCGTCCAGGGCGGCGGGCAGCGCCCGGCGCCAGGTGTCGAGCTCGCCGTTCACCTCGATGCGCAGCGCCTGGAAGGTGCGCTTGGCCGGGTTTCCGCCGGTGCGGCGGGTGGCGGCGGGGATGGAGGTGCGCACCAGGTCGGCGAGCCGCCGGGTGGAATCCAGCGGGGCGCGCTCGCGCTCCCTGACGATCGCGGCGGCGATGCGCTGGGCGAACCGCTCCTCGCCGTACTCGCGCAGGATGCGGGCGAGCTCGGCGGGCGGGTAGCCGTTGACGACCTCGGCCGCGGTCAGGCTCTGGGTGCGGTCCATCCGCATGTCGAGGGGGGCGTCGTAGGAGTAGGCGAAGCCGCGGTCGGCCTCGTCGAGCTGCGGGGAGGACACGCCGAGGTCGAACAGGACGGCGTCGACCGCCCGGACGCCGAGCCGGCGCAGCACGGAGGGGATCTCGTCGTAGACGGCGTGCTCCAGCGTCACGCGGTCGCCGAACGGGGCGAGCCTGCGCGCGGACCGCTCCAGCGCCGTGGTGTCGCGGTCGAGGCCGATCAGGCGCAGCGCGGGGACGGCCCGCAGCATCGCCTCGGCGTGGCCGCCCATGCCGAGCGTGGCGTCGAGGTACACGGGAGCACGGCCGGCGACGGCCTGCGCCGCGGGGACGAGAAGTTCGAGAACGCGGTCGAGCATGACCGGGATGTGGCCGCCGTCGGGCCCCCGGTCCTGCGCCGCGTGGTTCCTTGCGCTGTTCCCCGCTCCGTTCTCCACGCCGTCCATGCTTCACCCCCTGTACTGCCACCTCGCTCGCGGACTGTGTGGCATCGCCGGACCGGACCGTCCCGCGCCCCCGGCGGCGGCCTCGCCCGGCCAGGTCCCCATCCGCTGCCCTGGAGGAAGATCACCGCGTTGCCCGCGGGGGGTCGCCGTCTGGCACCGGGGAAGCTGCGCCAGCTGACTGGAGAGCGGCTGGAGACCTGGCCGAACGTGGGCCAGTGCCGGTCAACGGACCGACGAGTCGTATCTCAGAGAATCCCTGGCAACACCTCCTCCGAGACGTCGGAGAAGGTTTGCTCCTCCTGCTCCAGGTAGGTCTCCCAGGCCTGGGTGTCCCAGATCTCCAGACGCGTGTTGGCCCCGATGACCGTGCAGTCGCGGGTGAGGCCCGCGTACTTGCGCAGCGGCGGAGGAATCGTGACGCGGCCCTGCTTGTCGGGAACCTCGTCTGAGGCGCTGGCGAAGAAGACCCGGCTGTAGCTCCGGACCGCCTTCTCGGTGACCGGCGCGGCACGCAGAGCCTCGGTAATCCGCTGGAACTCCGCCATGGGGAAGACGTACAGGCAGCGTTCCTGGCCCTTCGTGATCACCAATCCCCCCGACAGCTCCTCGCGGTACTTCGCCGGCAGGAACAGTCGTCCCTTGTCGTCGAGGCGCGGTGAGTGGGTGCCGAGAAACACCGGGCCCCACCTCCCGCGCCGCATGGGGCGCTACCGCTCCCCACGGCGCCCCACTCTACTCCACTCTTCCCCACCGTCAACAAGAAAAACACCGTCCACGCGCCGTTTTCCACGACGAAACCGCAGGTCAACGGGGGTGGTGTGGAGTGGGGCCCAGCGGGGCCCCTCAGCGCGCCGCATCGGCGCAAGCCGGTTCAGAACGCCCCCGCCGGGGGGTGCGACACGGCCCTGAGGGACGGGGTGGAGTGAAGTGGTGCGGCGCACGCGTCGTTTGTCGTCGTCTCCGTGGAGCACAATTGGCTCGCGTTCCACATGAACATCGCAGTGGGCGTTCCAAAGACGTACTGTCGTTTGGAACGGCTGAGGAGGGTTTGGTGGCAGTAGGCACGCACGGCGAGTCGTTCATGGAGACCGACCCCCCGGCATCCCACCCAGCTCGGCGCGGCGGCCGTGACGCCGGAGGCGCGGACGCGGAGGGCCGTGACGCGGACCGCGGGACGGGAGGCGGGCTCGACGGGCTCGCCCACGTCGCGAACAAGATCCGCGACGCCGTGGAGTCGGTGATCGAGGGCAAGCCCTCGGCCGTGCGGCTCGCGCTGACGGTGCTGCTGGCGGAGGGGCACCTGCTCATCGAGGACGTGCCCGGGGTCGGCAAGACGATGCTCGCCAAGGCGCTCGCGCGCTCGGTCGACTGCTCGGTGCGGCGCGTGCAGTTCACGCCCGACCTGCTGCCGAGCGACATCACCGGGGTCAGCGCCTACAACCAGGAGCGGCGCGAGTTCGAGTTCAAGCCGGGCCCGGTGTTCGCCAACATCGTGGTCGGCGACGAGATCAACCGGGCGTCGCCGAAGACGCAGTCCGCGCTGCTGGAGTGCATGGAGGAGCGCCAGGTCACGGTCGACGGGACCACCTACGCGCTGGAGCCGCCGTTCATGGTCATCTCCACGCAGAACCCGGTGGAGATGGAGGGGACCTACCCGCTGCCCGAGGCGCAGCGCGACCGGTTCACCGCCCGTATCTCGATGGGCTACCCCGACCCCGCCGCCGAGCTGGAGATGCTCGAGACGCATGGCGAGACGTCACCGCTCGACCGGCTCACCCCCGTCGCGCACGCCGCCGACGTCCGCGACCTCATCGAGGTGGTTCGGGCCCAGCACGTCGCGCCGGCGGTGCGGCAGTACGCGATCGACCTCGTCTCCGCCACCCGCAGGCATCCGGAGTTGCGGCTCGGCGCGTCCCCGCGGGCGACCCTGCACCTGGTGCGGGCCGCGCGGGCCTACGCCGCGCTCGACGACCGCGACTACGTCGTCCCCGACGACATCCAGGACCTCGCCGTCCCCGTCCTCGCGCACCGGCTGCTGCCGACCGCCGAGGCGCAGGTGGAGCGCCGCCGTCCCGAGCAGGTGGTGGCCGACCTGGTGAAGCGGCTGCCGGTGCCCTCCCCCGGCAGGTGACGGGTGCGACGGGCGCTGGCCGGCCTCACCACGCGGGGGCGGTCGTTCGTGGCCGCCGGGGCGACCGCGATCGTCTGCGCGGTGGCGCTCGGGGAGCGCGACCTGCTGCGCGCCGGGGTGCTCGTGCTGGCGCTCCCCCTGCTGTGCACGATCGCGGTCGCGCGGACGCGGTACCGGTTGGCCTGCGCGCGGCGGCTGGAGCCGGCGCGGCTGCCGGTCGGCCACGAGTCCCGCGTCGACCTGCGGCTGGAGAACGTGTCGCGGCTTCCGAGCGGGCTGCTGATGGTGGAGGACCGGGTCCCCTACGCCCTCGGCGGGCGGGCCCGGTTCGTGCTGGAGCGGATCGAGCCGCACGCGTTCCGTGAGCTCGGCTACCGGATCCGCTCGGACGTGCGCGGGCGCTACCGGGTGGGGCCGCTGACCGTCCGGCTCGCCGACCCGTTCGGGATGGTGGAGCTGGTCCGCTCGTTCAGCCTGTCCGACACGCTCACGGTGACGCCGTCGATCGTGCCGCTGCCGCCGGGCCGGCTGTCGGGGGCGTGGACGGGCGGCGGCGACAGCGTCGCCCGCGCGGTGTCCGCGGCGGGCGAGGACGACGTGGCGCCGCGCGAGTACCGGCACGGCGACGACCTGCGCCGCGTGCACTGGCGGTCCACCGCCCGGCACGGGGAGCTGATGGTGCGGCGCGAGGAGCAGCACTTCCAGAGCAGCGGCACGCTCTTCCTCGACACCCGCCGGTCGGCCCACTGGGGCGACGGGCCGGCCGGGTCGTTCGAGCAGGCCGTCTCGGCGACCGCGTCGATCGGCGTCCACCTCGTCCGGACGGGGATGAGCCTGCGGTACGTCACCGACGGCGGGGAGGTGCTGCCGGCCGCGCCCTCCGAGGGCGCGTTCGAAGGGCTGCTGCTCGACGCGCTGGCCGTCGCCCGCCGGTCCAAGGGCGGCTCGCTCACGGCGGGACTGGCCGCGCTGCGCGGGCACCGCGCGGGCCGGGAGGGCGACGGCCTGGTCGTCGGGGTGTTCGGCGTGCTGTCGGACGAGGAGGCCCGCGCGGTCTCCGCGGCCCGGCGCGGCACCGGCACGTGCGTCGCGGTCCTCCTGCGGGGCGGCCCCGAGGACGGCACGCCGCAGGACGGCGAGAAGACCGCCGGGCTGCTGCGCGCGGGCGGCTGGCGGGTGGTGACCGTCGGGTCCGCGGCGGAGCTCGCCGGGGCGTGGGCGCGCGCGGGCAAGGCCGGCGGGGATTTCGTGTCAGGGGCAGCGCATGACTGAGGGCAGCGCATGAGCAGGGGCAGCGCATGAGCAGGGGCAGCGCATGAGGGTCCGGATGACGGTGATGGCCGGGCTGGCGACGCTCGCCTGTTCGATCGGGCTGTACCCGCTGTTCGAGAGGGCGAGCTGGTTCTGGGCGGGGCTCGGCGCGGTGCTGGCCGTGTCCGGCGGCAGCCTGCTGGCGCGGCGCCTGCGCATTCCCGCTCCGATCGGTCTGCTGGTCGGGCTCGCGGCGCTCATGCTCTATCTCAACCTCGCGTTCGCCGGCGAGTTCCTGGATCATCTCGTAGCCGTGCATCGCCCGCTCGGCCAGCAGGGCGAGAAGCGCCGCCCGGACGTTGCCGCGCCGGGTGCGCCGCCCGCG
>NZ_JBFARL010000326.1:0-5412 GCF_040674655.1 Actinomadura sp. NPDC049753
TCGGCGATCGCGGGCAGGCGTTTCATCGCGGTGCGCAGGGTGCCCGAGATCGGGCCGCGGCGCCCCAGAGGGTCGAAGGACGCGCCCTCGGAGCGCGGGAAGAACTCGTACCAGGCCCCGAACAGGGCCCGCTGCCG
Source organism: Actinomadura sp. NPDC049753 (assembly GCF_040674655.1). Classification (NCBI taxonomy): domain Bacteria; kingdom Bacillati; phylum Actinomycetota; class Actinomycetes; order Streptosporangiales; family Thermomonosporaceae; genus Actinomadura; species Actinomadura sp. NPDC049753. The sequence goes on from NZ_JBFARL010000326.1 coordinate 138, forward strand.
GTGCACCACCAGCGGATACCAGTCACTGACCGTCAACAGATCCCGCAACGGATACTGCTCCAACACGTTCAGCACGGTCGGATCCCCGGTGGCGGAAAGCCGATCCAGGGCGTCCTCGTCCTCGTCCGCCAGGAGCCGGGCGACACGCGCCAGGACGCGGCGATCCTTCGACGGCGCCTCGCGCGCCGCCCTCGTGAACAAGGCGACGCCTTCGGCGAACATGAGCTCGACGTCCTGCCCGCGCGGAACCTTGATCTGCGCGTCGTGGCGCCAGTGCGCGATCGGATCGCCCCAGGCCTCCACCCGGAACGACCACGACCCCATCTCCGTCGGCGTCACCCGCGCCGACCAACGGTCCAGCCCGGCCCCGACCTCGCTCATCCGCTGCGGCGCCAGCTCCTCGCCGTCCGGCGTCCGCAGCACCACCGCCGCGCCCAGCCGCTCGTGCCCCTCCCGGAACACCGTCGCCGACACCTCGACGGTCTCGCCCACCACCGCCTTCGCCGGCCACCGGCCGCACCCCACCACCGGCGCCACGTCGACGATCGGGATGCGGCCGAGCTCCGCCTCCAGCTTCACCTGCATGTGCCCCGCTCCCGCCCGTCATGCCGTCCCGGCCCGGTCCGTGGTGCCGTCCCGGTACCGGTCGCAGACATCCATGCCCCGTCCGCAACTCACCGGCATCCGCGAAATCACAAGATCACGCAAAGAAGTGCCCGGGCCCGAGCGGGAGGGGGCGGGGCCCCGGCGGTCAGCCCGCGGCGCGGATGACCGAGGCGATGCCGCCGGACGTCGTGACGAGGCGCTGGTACTCCGGCCTGCGCAGCTCCCCGCCCATGAACGGGTACGGGTTGCGGTGCACGGCCGGGCTCGGCTCCTCGCTGAGCGCGGCGAAGTGGATCTCGCGGGCGCCGGTCTCCGCCACGACCCGCGCGACGTTCCGGTCGGTGACGCCGCCGCCGGGCATCACGATGACGCGGTCCCCGGCGTGCCGCACCAGCTCGGCGATCAGCGGCGCGCCCTCCAGCGCGCTCGCGTCCTGCCCGGACGTCAGGACGCGGGCCACGCCGAGCCCGGCGAGGACGTCGAGCGTGCCGAACGGGTCGGCGGCCATGTCGAAGGCGCGGTGGAAGGTGACGGGCAGCCCGTCCGCCGCCGCCATGAGCCGCTCGACGACCGGGCGGTCGACCGTCCCCTCCGGGGTGAGCGCGCCGATCACCACGCCGTGCGCGCCGGCCTCCCGGACCAGCGCGACGTCGTGCTCCATCGCCGCGACCTCGTGCTCGTCGAAGATGAAGTCGCCGCCGCGCGGGCGGATGATGACGTGCACCCTGATCGACGACACGGCGGCGAGCGCGGCGCGGACCGTGCCCAGGGTCGGGGTGAGCCCCCCGTCGAACAGCGCCGCGCACAGCTCGACGCGGTGGGCGCCCGCCTTCTCGGCGGCGACGGCGCCCGCGACGCTGTCGATGCAGATCTCGTAGGTGAGGCTCACGAACGTCCTTCCGGAATGGTGCGGATCTCGCCCACGGGGCGCCCGCCGCCGAGGACGGGGACGGCGCCCAGCGGGTCGGCCTGGGTGGTGTCAGCGCCGAGCGCGGCGAGCGCGCGCAGCGCGATGGCGGTGGTGGCGCGGGGGCTGCCGTCGATAACCTTCACCGCGACGGCGCGGCCCTCGGCGGTGGCGGCGACGAGCACGCCCTCCGCGCCGCCCTTGGCGACCGAGCCGGGCAGCGCCCGCATGAACTCGGTGTTGACGTGCCCCGTCCCGCCCACGTACTCGGGGTGGGCGCGCATGGCGTCCGCGACCGGGCGGGCGTCCTCGGTCAGGACGAGGGACCGCGCGGCGCGGGCGAGGCCGGTCAGGGTGAGGCCGAACAGCGGCGCGCCGCACCCGTCGATCGCGACGGGCGAGGGGTCCTCCCCGGCGCAGTCGGCCATGACCTGCCGCACCAGCTGCTGCAGGGGGTGCGACGGGTCGAGGTAGGTGTCGAGCGGCCAGCCGTTCACGGCGCACGCGGCGAGCATGGCGGCGTGCTTGCCGGAGCAGTTCATCCGCACCCGCGACTCGCCCTCGCCCGCCCTGACCAGCGCGTTCCTGGTCGCCTCGTCCTCGGGCCAGGACGGCGGGCACCGCAGTGCCTCCACGCCGAGTCCCGCGTCCGCGAGGATCCCTTCGACGGTCCTGACGTGGAAGTCCTCACCGGTGTGGCTGCCCGCCGCGATCGCGAGGCGCTCCCCGCGCAGCGGCGCGCCCGCCTTCAGGCAGGCGAGGGCCTGGAACGGCTTGGTCGTGGAGCGCGGCAGGACGGTCTCCGACACGGCGCCCCGCGCGTGGGCGAGGGAGCCGTCCGGGGCGAACCCGGCGACGCTGCCGTAGTGGCGGCTCTCGGCGAAGCCGTTGCGCACGACCTCGGCCAGTGCTTCGTACATGTCGATCCTCACGGTCGCGCCGCCGGGGCGGCCTCGCGGACGGCGCGGGACGGACGGGTCCGCTGCCGCGCCTCCAGCGTCCGCGCGAGCTTGGCCAGCGACGCGTTGATCACCAGGTAGATCAGCGCGATCACCAGGTAGGTCTGGATGAGCAGGTGGTTGTAGTTCGCCAGCACCTTCCCGCTGTAGAGCAGTTCGGCGTAGCTGACGACGTAGCCGAGCGAGGTGTCCTTCAGCAGACCGGCGGACTGGCTGACCAGCGACGGCAGGACGCGCCGCGCCGCCTGCGGCAGCACGACCAGCCGCATCGCCCGCCCGCGGGTCAGGCCGAGCGCGAGCCCGGCCTCCAGCTGCCCGCGCTCCACCGACCGGATCCCGGCCCGGAAGATCTCGGCGAACGCGGCGGCGTTGGACACCGACAGCGGGACGACGAGCTTCCAGAACAGCGGGAGGTCGAGGCCGTACTTCGGCAGCGCGAACAGCACGACGTAGACCAGCAGCAGCGCGGGGACCGTCCGGACGATCTCGACGTAGGCCGCGGACGGGACGCGCAGCCACCGCGCCGGCGACAGCCGCCCGAGCGCGAGCGCGACCCCGGCCGCCATGGCGAGGGCGATCGACACGACCGCCGCGTAGAGCGTGGAGCGCAGTCCCTCCAGGAGGTACCGCCACATCGGCCACGTCCCGTACGGGCGCCACCGGTCGGCGGCGAGCTGGCCGTTCTCGCCGAACTGGCGCAGCGCGAGCGCCACCAGGACGGCGCCGCCGAGCAGGGTCAGCGCGGTGGCGATCCGGATGCGGCGCCGGGCGCGCGGGCCCGGCTCGTCGAACAGCAGGCGCGAGGAGCTCATCGCAGGATCGCCAGCTTCCGTTCCAGGCCGCCGGTCACCAGCCCGAAGACCGCCGACAGCGCCATGTAGGCCAGGCCCGCCGTCACGAAGATCCAGATCGGCTGCGCCTCGGCGAGGTTGACCCGGTTCGCGGCGGCGGTCAGCTCGACGACGCCGACCGCGGCGGCCAGCGCCGTGTTCATCAGCGTCATGATCGCGATGTTGCCGAGCGGCTGGACGACCGTCCGCAGCGCCTGCGGCAGGACGACCAGCCGCAGCGACTGGACGAACGTCAGCCCGAGCGCGCGGGCGGCCTCGCCCTGCCCGGCCGGCACCGCGTTGATCCCGGAGCGGATCGCCTCGGCCGTGTAGGCCCCCTGGTAGAGGGCGATCACGACGACCGAGGTGGTGAACAGCCCGGCGATCACCCCGATCTCGGGCAGCCCGAACACGGCGATGACGAGCCACACCAGCAGCGGGATGTTCTGCAGCACCTCGACGTAGGCCATCCCGGCGGCGCGCAGCACGCGCACCGGGCTGACCCGCATCGCGGCGACCGCGGTCCCGGTCACGAGGGCTCCGGCGAGGGCCAGCAGCGTCAGCTCGACGGTGAGCAGCAGGCCGTCGCCGAACTCCCCGAGGTGGTCGGTGATGACGTTCATGACAGGGCGGGGCCTCCGCTCACTCCGAGCCCGGGGCCGAGCCGATCGCGGGCGGCTGCGGCGCCTCGCCCTGCACGACCGTCCCGATCGAGTTCTTCCAGACCTTCGCCCACAGGCCCGACTGCTGGATCTGCTTGAGCCAGTCGTTGACGAACTGCTTCATCTGCGCGTCGCCGTGCTTGAGGCCGATGCCGTACGGGTCGCTGGTGAACGGCTTGCCCTGGATCTGGATCGACGGGTCCTGCTTGGCGGTCGCGAGCAGCACGGCCTCGTCCTGGACGTAGGCGTCGCCGCGGCCCTGCTTGAGGGCCTGCACGCACTCGGGGTCGCTGCCGAACGTGACGATCTTCGCGCCGGGGGCGGCCTTCTTGATGGCCGGGATCGCCGGGGTGTTGGCGCCCGCGATGACGGTCTTGCCCTTGAGGTCGGCGGGGGTCTTGATGCCCGTCTCGTCCTTCTTGGTGGCGATGACCAGGCCGGAGCTGTAGTACGGCCCGGCGAACGCGACCTGCTTGGCACGTTCCGGAGTGATGCTGTAGGTCTGGAACACCACGTCCACGGTGCCGTTGGACAGCAGCGCCTCGCGGGTCTCCGACGCCGAGTTGACGATCTTCACGTTGGGCTTGCCGATGATGTACTTGGCGAGCAGCCGGCCGAAGTCGGCGTCCAGCCCCTCGACCTTCTTGGTCGCCGGGTTCTGCTGGGAGAGCAGGGGCGCGTCCAGCGAGCCGCCCACCACCAGCTCGCCGCGCTGCTTGATCTTCTCCATGGTGGAGCCGGCGGGCAGGCTCGCGGCGACCGGGGCCGAGGCCGCCAGGTCGTCGCCCTTGCCGCCGCCGGAGCCGGGCACCGCGGAGTCGGAGTCGCCGCCGGAGCAGGCCGCCAGGCCCGTCAGCGACAGCGCGGCCACCGCGGCCACCGCCGCCCGCCGCATCCCCGCAGGGGTACGCACCATGATCATCAACCTTTCTCGGGTGGCGCGCCATGGGCGGCGCGCCGGGGTCGCACTAGTGGCTGAGGACCTTGGCCAGGAAGTCCCGGGCCCGGTCGCTGGCGGGGGAGTCGAAGAAGGCGGCCGGCGTCGCGGTCTCCACGACCTCGCCGTCCGCCATGAACACGACGCGGTCGGCGACCCGGCGGGCAAAGCCCATCTCGTGGGTGACGACCACCATCGTCATGCCGTCGCGGGCGAGGCCCGTCATCACGTCGAGGACCTCGCCGACCATCTCCGGGTCGAGCGCCGAGGTCGGCTCGTCGAACAGCATCGCCTTCGGCCGCATGGCGAGCGCGCGGGCGATCGCCGCGCGCTGCTGCTGGCCGCCGGACAGCTGCGCGGGCAGCTTGCCCGCC
>NZ_JBFARL010000327.1:0-5150 GCF_040674655.1 Actinomadura sp. NPDC049753
AGGACGCTCAGGACGGTCATGGCCAGCGAGACCAGGACCAGTTCGCCCAGCAGGAGGGCGATCAGGACGCCGTTGAGCGGGACGCCGACCGGGGCAGCCGCCGGAGCACGCCGTGCCGGCGCTCGGAGCTGTCGGTCATGGGCTGTGCGCCGCCGCCCGGCGCCGTCGCCCTGGACGGCGAGTGGGTCGCCGACCCGGCGCACTGGCGGTCGCTGTTCGAGCGGCTCGCGGAGGAGACGGCCCGGCACGCCGCCGAGAGCCCCAGCGCCCCCGGCATCCCGCTGGAGTCCGTCCGGCTGCGCCTCGCCCTTCCCTCCCGGCAGCTCGCCGCCGCGCTCGTCCGGCCGCCGCTGCGCCTGGACGCGGGACGCGTCTACGGCCCGTCCCCGGGCCCCGGCGCGGGGTCGGCCGCCGAGCCCGCGCCGGCGGCGGTCGCCGCGGAACCGCCGCCGCCCTGGGCCGCGGCCGTGCGGCGCCTCCGCGCCCTCCTCGCGGACACCCCGTTCGAGCCCCCCAGCGCCGAGCGCCTCGAAGAGCTGGGCCTCACGGACGACGTCCTCGCGGGGGCCGAGCGCGCGGGCGCCGTCCTGCGGATCGACGACGGCGTCGTGCTGCTCCCCGGCGCCGACCGGGAGGCGCTGCGCGTCCTGTCCGAACTCCCGCAGCCGTTCACGCCCGCCCAGGCCGGCGACGCGCTCGGAACCGGCCGCGACGTCGCCGTCGCCCTGCTGCGCCACCTCGACCGGCTCGGCCTCACCGAGCGCCGCCAGGGCGAAAACCGGTTGAACCGGGACGGGTGACTCTGGCGTCATAGATCGCGGTCCGGTTCCGTCGATCAAGGAGTGCGAATGCCGTACCAGACCCTGAAGGGCGGCCGCGTCCCGATCCGGATGTGGACCGACCCCGACACCGTCGAGGACCTCGCCCTCGACCAGCTGCGCAACGTCTCCGCCCTGCCGTGGGTGGAGGGCCTCGCGGTGATGCCCGACGTCCACTACGGCAAGGGCGCCACCGTCGGCTCGGTGATCGCGATGCGGGACGCGGTGTCCCCGGCCGCCGTCGGCGTCGACATCGGCTGCGGGATGACCGCCGCGAAGTCGTCGCTCACCGTCGAGGACATGCCCGACGACCTGTCCGGCCTGCGCGCGCGGCTGGAGAAGGCGATCCCCGTCGGGCGCGGCTCGCACAGGACCGCCGTGGACCCGTCGGCGCTGCCGGGCCTGAAGGAACGGGGCTGGTACGACTTCTGGAAGGCGTTCGACGACCTGCACCCGGCGGCGCGGTCCCGCCTCGGCCGCGCCCGCTCGCAGATGGGCACGCTCGGCGGCGGCAACCACTTCCTGGAGCTGTGCGCGGACGACGACGGCGCGATCTGGCTCGTCCTGCACTCGGGGTCGCGCAACATCGGCAACGAGCTGGCCGAGCACCACATCGAGGCCGCCCGCAAGCTGCCGCACAACCAGGACCTGCCGGACGGCGACCTCGCCGTGTTCCTCACCGGCACCGCCAAGATGGACGCCTACCGGCACGACCTGTTCTGGGCGCAGGAGTACGCGCGCCGCAACCGCGCCGTCATGACCGCGCTCGCGCAGAACGTCGTCACCAGGCAGTTCGGCGAGAAGCGCTGCAGGTGGGGCGAGGTCATCTCCTGCCACCACAACTACGTGGCGGAGGAGGAGTACGGGGGCGTCGAGCTGCTCGTCACCCGCAAGGGCGCGATCCGCGCGGGCGCCGGCGACCTCGGGATCATCCCGGGCTCCATGGCGACCGGCACCTACATCGTCCGCGGCCTCGGCAACGAGACCGCCTACAACTCGGCCTCGCACGGCGCGGGCCGCAGGATGAGCCGCAACAAGGCCCGCAAGCACTTCACGGTCGAGGACCTGGTCGAGCAGACCAGGGGCGTCGAGTGCCGCAAGGACAGCGGCGTCATCGACGAGATCCCCGGCGCCTACAAGGATCTGGAGACGGTGATCGAGGCCCAGTCCGACCTCGTCGAGGTCGTGGCGCACCTCCGCCAGCTCATCTGCGTGAAGGGCTGACCCCGGCGGGGCGGCCGTGCCCGGCGGCCCGCCCCCCGCGGGCCGCCGGGCCCTACTTCAGCAGCTGGGCCGTGTCGCTGTAGGCGTCCAGGTGCTCGGCGTGCGTCAGCCGGTAGGCGCCGGAATGGAAGTAGCTCGCCCACCGCAGCGGGCGGCCGAGGCTCGCGCGGGCGCGGCCCCAGTCGGTGACCGACCGCATCCACCGATCGGACTTGGTGACGTCCCAGGAGGCGTCGACGCCGTACTCGGCCAGGCCCAGGGAGATGCCGCGGGCGTCGGCGAACTGGCAGACCCGCCGCGTGCGGACGTCCATCGGGGCGGCGTCCGCGGTGGAGGTGATCTCCCCGATCGGGTACTCGTCGATCGCGATGAAGTCGACCATGCCCGAGCCTGGCCAGTAGTTCCGCAGAGCCGACTGCGGATCGGAGTAGGGCAGGTTGCACGAGTAGTTGGTGAAGCACACCCCCACCTTCACCCCCACCGCGCGGAACGGCGGCGCCGACCGCTTGTAGAGGCTGATGAAGGCGTCACCGGACATGTTGTCGACCGGCTCGTGATAGATGATCACGTCGCACTGGGCGCCCTTGTCGACGATGTCGGACGCGAGGGCCTGCAGCGTCGACAGCGGCGTCGACATCGTCGGCTTGATGCTGTAGACGCTCCTGCGCACGCCCACGTCGTAGCGGAGTTGCGAGGCGCCCACCGAGGACGGCGGGGCCCCGTCGTAGCAGCGGCGGACCGGCATGGGGCGGTCCGTGAGCGTCTCGAACGCGCTGATCGCCGCCGCCCACGTCTGGCCGGTGAGGGGGGTGACGGCCGCCCCCACCAGCGTCATGCGACACCGCTCTCGCGGAGGGCCGCGGGCCGGCGCTCCGCGCTCGCGAGCGCCCGGTGGTCGATCCTCGTTCGGCTCATGCGCGCGTCCCCCCTTGGATCGCGAGACGATTCCTCTCGGTGAAGATAATGCTACGTAGAGCGATATTGACTCCGCGGTCTTCTTTATGTGGCCATGCCAGTCAGGATGGGGTGGCCGCGAAGGACGGCGGGCGCGCCGCGGCGGGTCGTCGACGCTCGTCCGGGTCAGGCGCCGGACCGGGGCGCTCCCGGCAGGACGCGGTCGATGAAGGCGGTGACGTCGGCGAGGACCTCGTCGCGGTTCGTCTCGTTGAAGACCTCGTGGCGGGCGCCTGGATAGAGGCGCTCGGTGAGGTCGTCCCCGCGGATCGCCTCGATGCCGACGCGGGTGTCCCGCGGGCGGACGAGCTCGTCGGCGTCGCCGTGGACGTAGAAGGTCGGCAGCGCGCCCAGGGAGCCGTGCTCGCCGACGCGGCGCAGGGCGGCGTCCAGCGCCCGGACGGTGGGCTTCTTGAACGGGCCGTGCCAGATCAGCGGGTCCTCGGTGTAGGCCCTGCCGACGGCGGGGTCGCGCGAGAGCGTCGAGGTGTCGATCGGCTCGTCCGGCATCGCGTCGAGCGGCAGCAGCTCCTCGACGACGTGCCAGCGGCCGAGGACCGGTCCGGACAGCACGAGCGCGGCGAGGCCGTCGCCGTGGAGCTGGGCGTACCGGGTCGCGATCAGCCCGCCCATGGAATGGCCGATCATGACGACGGGCAGGCCCGGGTGGTCGCCGCGGGCCGCCTCCACGACCGTGTGCAGGTCGGCGACGACGTCCTCGAAGTCCTCCACCAGCACGCGCTCGCCGGCCGAGCGGCCGTGGCCCGCGTGGTCCGGCCCGCAGACGACGGCCCCGTGCCGCACCAGGAAGTCCGCGACATGGCCGTAGCGGCCGAGGTGCTCGCCGTAGCCGTGCACGAGCACCGCGACGTAGCGCGGCTCGCCGTCCGCCCAGCTCCGGGCGGTGACCGCTCCCCGCGTGCCCGCGAACTCCCACTCCCGCGACGTCGCCACTCCGGCCTCCCTGCGCCCCGATGGAAGATCACCGTCTCCCGAGGGGGATCGGATCGTCAACCACCGCAATAGGCTGGAGATCCAGACCGCGACAGGAAGGGGTGCCCGTGCTGGTCGACACCTTCGGCCGTACCGCGACGGACCTGCGGGTCTCCCTCACCGACCGGTGCAACCTGCGCTGCTCGTACTGCATGCCGCCCGAGGGGCTGGACTGGCTGCCGAAGCCGGAACTGCTCACCGACGACGAGGTCGTCCGGCTGGTCGGGCTCGCCGTGCGCGACCTCGGCGTCACCGAGGTCCGCTACACGGGCGGCGAACCGCTCCTGCGGCGCGGGCTCGCCGGCATCGTGCGGCGGACGGCCGAGCTGACGCCGCGCCCCCAGACCTCGCTGACCACCAACGGCATCGGGCTCGACCGGCTCGCCGCGCCGCTGGCCGAGGCCGGGCTCGACCGGGTGAACGTCTCCCTCGACACCCTCGACCGCGAGACCTTCCGGCGCCTCGCGCACCGCGACCGGCTCGCCGACGTGCTGGAGGGACTGGCGGCGGCGCGCCGGACGGGCCTCGCACCGATCAAGATCAACACCGTGCTGATGCGCGGGATCAACGACCACGAGGCCGTCCCGCTGCTGCGGTACTGCCTGGAGCAGGGCTACCGGCTGCGGTTCATCGAGCAGATGCCGCTGGACGCCCAGCACGGCTGGACCCGCGATAACATGATCACCGCGGACGAGATCCTGGACCGGCTGTCCGCCGAGTTCGACCTCGTTCCCGACACCGGGCACGAGCGCGGCAGCGCCCCCGCCGAGTCGTTCCTGGTCGACGGCGGCCCCGAGACGGTCGGCGTGATCGGCTCGGTCACCCGGCCGTTCTGCGGGGCCTGCGACCGGGTGCGGCTCACCGCCGACGGACAGGTCCGCAACTGCCTGTTCGCCACCGAGGAGTCCAACCTGCGGGACGCGATGCGCGGCGGCGCCGACGACGCCGAGCTGGCCGAGCGGTGGCGCCGGGCCGTGCGGACCAAGCGCGCCGGGCACGGCATCGACGACCCGGCGTTCCTCCAGCCCGCCCGGCCCATGTCGGCGATCGGCGGCTGAGCCGCGTGGACGCCGGCACGCCAGGGGGTCAGGTGCGGCGACCTCGACCTGTGGGCGCATCGGTAGCCGCATCCTGTGCATGTCGGTGCCCTCCGACAGAATC
>NZ_JBFARL010000328.1:0-5144 GCF_040674655.1 Actinomadura sp. NPDC049753
GGCGGTCCGCGAGGCCGCCGCGCGCGGCCTTGAGGCGGTGCCGCGCGGCCTCGGGCACTCCACCTACGGGCAGTCCCTGACCGCGGGCGTCTCGCTCGACCTCGGCGGGCTCGCGGGCGTGCACGAGGTCGGTCCCGACCGCGCGGTCGTCGGCGCGGGGACGAGCTGGCGCGCGGTCCTCGCCGCGACGCTGCCGCTCGGGCTGACCCCGCCCGTGCTGACCGACCACCTCGACGTCACGGTCGGCGGAACGATCTCCGCCGGCGGCCTCGGCGGGACGTCCCACCGGTACGGGACGCAGGCAGAGAACGTCCTCGCGCTGGAGGTCGTGGTGAACGGGGAGCTCGTCGCCTGCTCCCCCGGCGTCCGCCCCGACGTCTTCGACGCGGTCCGCGGCGGGCTCGGCCGGCACGGCGTCATCACCGCGGCGACGCTGCGGCTCGTCCCGGCCCCGGAGCGGGTGCTGAGCTGCACGATCCCGTGCCGGGACGCCGCGGACCTCCTGCGCGTCCAGCGCGAGACGCAGACGCAGGCCGAGCACATCTCGGGCCAGGTCAAGCCCTCGGAAGACGGCTGGGCGTACGAGGCCAAGGCCGTGCTGTACGGCCGGGGCGAGCCCCCTTCCGGCACCGCGGAGACCGAGGAGCTCTCCTACGCCGACTTCGCCGACCGGATGCGACCCGACGTGGAGGAGCTGATCGCGCTCGGCGAGTGGGCGCGCCCGCACCCGTGGGGCATCGTCCTGCTTCCCGGCCCCGCGGCCGCCGCGCTGATCGGGTCGACGGTCGCCGGCATGACCGCGGCGGATCTCGGCCTCGGCGGCGTCATCGTGGTCAAGGCGCTGCGGGTCGGTCCTGTCCCGATGCTGAGGGCGCCGGACGATCCCGTCCTGTTCGGCGTGCTGCGCACCGCCTCACCGGGGTGCGCGTCCGTCGCGGAGATGCTCGCCGCCAACCGGCGCCTGCTCGACCGCGCGGAGGCGGTCGGCGGCGTCCGCTACGCCGTGGACTCGGTCCCGCCGCCCACGGGGTAGGAGGACTGGAAGGACAGCCGCCGGTCGGCCCCCGCGGCGATCCGGTCGCAGACCTCGTCGAGGTCCATGAAGGCCTCCCATTCCGCCTGGCCGGACGCGGCGGCGAGCACCTCCACGAGGCGCTGTTCGAGGTCGGTGACTCGCCGGCCCTTCCAGATCGCGTCGGCGAGGCTGACGAGCAGGTCCTCGACGCCGGCGCGGGGGTCGTTCCAGGACGAGTGGGTGCGGGCGAAGCGCGCCAGCCGCTCCTCGACGCCCCGCTCCCGGAGCAGCGCGTGCCCGGCGCGCTCGTGCTCGGCGCCGGGGCCGGACAGCTCGGCCGGGTGCAGCGCCTTGCCGATGTCGTGGGTGGCGGCACCGAACAGCACGGCCTCCGCGTCCACGGCCAGTCCGGGACGGCGCTCGTGCGCCCAGTCGACCAGGTCGGCGGCCACGTCGTGGACGGCCCGCAGGTGGGCGGCCAGCCGGGGCGGGGCGTCGAGCTCCTCCAGGAGGCGGGCGGCCCGCTCCGGCAGGGGACGGAGCCCCGGTTCGGTCAGCGCGCGGCGCAGGATCGGGGAGACCATCCCGGCACGGTAGCGGCTTCCCGGCCCGACCCCTTACTGCGCCAGAGCGATGACCTCCGCTCCGGGGAGCCCGGCGAGGGCCTTGCCCGTCACGAGGACCTTCGATTTGCGCAGGCCGCTGCCGATGACGACGTGCGGGGCGGCGGCGACGGCCTCGTCCACGAGGATCGGCCAGCCCGCGGGGAGGCCGACCGGGGTGATGCCGCCGTACTCCATGCCGGTCAGGGACGTGGCGTCGGCCATCGGCGCGAAGGAGACCTTCCGGGCGCCCAGGTGCTTGCGGACCACGCCGTTGACGTCGGCGCGGCCGGTCGCGAGGACCATGCAGGCGGCGTAGGCGACCTCGCCCCCGCGCTTGGCGGCGACGACCACGCAGTTGGCGCTGACGTCGAGGGGGACGCCGTAGCGCTCGCAGAACGCCGCCGTGTCGGCCAGGTCTGGGTCGATCCCGGCGACCTCCGCGCCGGGAAGGCCGCCGATCGCCGCGGCCACCGGGGCCGCCAGCAGGTCGCGCCGTTCGTTCGCGGGCCCCCAGTCGAGCGTGCCGACCATGTCTCATCCCTTCTCGTGATGCCCCCACCCTGCCACGGTCTTGACGGCAGAGCCCCCGACGTGGTCCAGTGGCTCATCCACTCACCCTCTGGAGGTCACCGGTGCCGTCCTCCCCGATCCCCCGCGACACGGTCGTCGACGCGCTCGTCGACCGGCTGCGCGACGACGTGCTCGGCGGCCGCTACCCGCCCGGCTCCTACCTGCCGCCGGAGCGGGACCTCGCCGCCGGCTACGCGGTCACCCGGACGTCGCTCAAGCACGCGATCGTCCGGCTCGCGCAGGCCGGCCTGCTGGAGACGCGGCACGGCGTGGGGACGCGTGTCCGCGACTACGAGCGGCTGGGCGGACCCGAACTGCTGCCGATGCTGGTCAGCACCGTCGGCACGGCCTGGATGGCGGAGATCTTCGAGGTGCGGCGCGAGGTCGGCGCGCAGGTCGCGGCCAAGGCGGCGATCCACGCCACCGGCGAGCAGCGGGCCCGGCTCCGGGAGTTGGCCGCGCGGGTCAGGGACGCCGCCGGAGCCGACGAGGCCCAGCTGGCCGAGTGCGAGGTCCACCGGGTCATCGCGGCGGCCACCGGCAACCGGGTCTACGGGTTCATGGTCAACGCCCTGCTGAACGCCTACCTCGCCGTCCGGGAGGGCTTCACGCACGCCTTCGCCGACCCGGCGGCGGCCGCGGACCGGCTCGCCCCCCTGGTCGACGCCCTGTGCGACGGCGACGCCGCGCGGGCCCGCGACGCGGCGGGCGCGTACTTCACCGAGACCGAGTCGGTCATGCGGGGCCTGCGGTGAGCGCGCGGCGCACGGTCTTCGCCGAGGTGATGGAGGGGTCGCTGCGGCTCGCCGGGGAGGACCGCGACCGCCCGATGCGGCTGGAGCTGACCGCCGACCTGCCGGGCGTCCTGCGCCCCTGGGGCGATGCGGAGGGGGCCCTGACCGGACGCGTCCGCGTGCCGGGCTGGGCGGACGACCCGGCGGCGTCCGGGCGGCTGCGGGTGGCGCCGATGGCGGCGCGCCGGATCCGCTACACGCTGGGCTTCACCGCCGGCGACGGGCGGCGGCTGCGCCTGGACGGCTGGAAGACCGTCAGCCCGCGGCGCCCCGTCCGGTCGATGACGTTCCTGCCGCTCACGGTGACCGGCGAGGACGGGGCCGTGGTGGGCGAGGCGCGGCTGCGCTTCGACCTGCGCCGCGACCTCGCCCGCTTCCTCGGCGGCTTCCGCTTCCCCGGGCCCGATCCCCTGCGGTCGCGCTGGCGCGGGCAGGCGGGACGGCTGGAGGTCTGGTACACGACGCTGACCGACCCGGCGACCGGGACCGGCGTCTGGGTCCACCATGAGCTGGTCGCGCCGGACAGGGGCGCGGCGGACGCGGGCGCCGCGCGGGCCCACGGCTGGGCCGCCGTCTTCCCTCCCGGCGAGGCGCCGGTGCTCGGACGGTTCGGCCCGGAGAAGTGGAGTCCCCCGGAGGACGCCGTGTTCGCCGCCGGGCCCGTCGAGCAGACCGCCGGGCGGCTCACCGGCACGGCCGGGGCCGTCACCTCGGACCTGCGCGAGTCGGGAGGCGGAGCGCCCCTGTACACGTTCCCGCGCTGGGCGTGGGAGTCGGAGCTCCTGCCCGCCGCGCAGATCGTTCCGAAGCCCGCCGCGTCGTACGACGGCGTGGTGCGGTTCGGCGACCGCGTCCTCGACCTGGCCGCCGCGCCCGGCGCGTCCGCCCGCATCTACGGGCACGGGAACGCGCGGCGCTGGGCGTGGCTGCACGCCGACCTCGGCGATGGCGACGTGTGCGAGATCGTGGCGGCGGTGTCGACGCGTCCGGGGCTGGACCGGCTCCCCCCGCTGCCGTTCGTCCGGCTCCGGGTGGACGGCGCCGACCTGCCCACCGGCGACCCGCTGCTCGCGGCCCTGCGGCTCCGCGCCGACATCGGCCTGCCGGTCTGGACGGTCCACGGCCGCATCGGCGACAGGCGCCTCCACGTGCGGGTGGCGCTGCCGCCCGGGGAGACCGTCGCGGTCGACTACGCCGACCCGGACGGCGCGCCGGCCGTCTGCCACAACTCCGAGCGCGCCGACGTCCGGATCGCGCTGGCCCGGCGGGCCGGACGCGGCTGGGAGACCGAGCGCGAATGGCGGCTGGACGGCACCGGCCACGCGGAGGTGGGGCTGCGGTGAGCGCGATGACCGGCACGGTCGCCGCGCTGCTCGGCATCGAGGACGCCGGCGACCTGGCGCGGGTGTCCGCCCGCGCGGAGGCCATCGGCCGGGCGCTCCCGGCGCCCGCGCGGCTCGGCCTGCGCGCGGGCGCGGGCACGCTGGACGCGCTGTCCCGGCTCGCCACCGGTCACCCGCTGGACGGGCTGGACCCCGACCGCCGCGACGCGTTCTGCGCCCTGCTGACCTCCCGCGAACCGGCGGCGCGGCTCGTGGAGGCGCTGAAGATCCCCCTGCTGCTCGCCGCCGGCACCGAGCTGCTGCCGCTCCCTCCGGCCTCCGGCGACCCGCGCCCCGACGCTCCGCTGGACTGCACGCCCTCGGACGGCTGGCCCGCCTGCGCGACCGCCGACGCCGTCGTGATCGGCTCGGGCGCGGGCGGCGCGATGGCGGCGCGGACCCTCGCCCGGCGCGGCATGTCGGTGGTGGTCCTGGAGGAGGGCCGGCGGTTCACCGTGGCCGAGTTCCGCGACCGGCCGCCGCTCGACCGGTTCCTCGACCTGTACCGGGACGGCGGCTCCACCGTCGCGCTCGGCCGCCCCCCGGTGCTGCTGCCCCAGGGCCGCGCGGTCGGCGGGACGACCGTCGTCAACAGCGGCACCTGCTACCGGACGCCGGACCGCGTCCTGCGGCGGTGGGCGGCGCTCGGCGTCCCGGTCGAAGACTTCGGCGACCGCCTCGACGAGGTCGAGGCCACACTGCGGGTCGCGCGGCAGCCGCTCGGCCCCCTCGGCCGCAACGGGCTGCTCGCGCTCTTGAACTTCATCAGCGCGAGGTC
>NZ_JBFARL010000329.1:0-5117 GCF_040674655.1 Actinomadura sp. NPDC049753
CACAAGGAATGCTGGTCGCTCTGCGGATTGTTTCGTGCCTGGTCCCTGAGAGTCATGAGTCCGGCCACGACGCGGCAGGCGTCGTGAAACTGCAGCGGTGCTGGAGGAGCGGGCTCGCATCGCGCGTGAACTGCACGACGTCCTGGCGCACACGGTGTCGGTGATGGTGGTGCAGGCCGCCGCCGCGGACGATGTGTTCGACACCAGCCCCGAGAAGGCGCGGGAGGCGGTGCGGAGCCTGGAGGCGTCGGGGAGGGAGGCGCTGGTCGAGCTCCGCCGCTTCGTGCGCACCGTGCGGCTGCTGGACGAGGAGACCGCGGCGGTTCCCGACGGCGACGCCCTGGTGCCGCAGCCGACGCTCGCGGATCTGGAGCGGCTCGCCGGGACGGTGGAGGCCGCCGGGCTCCCCGTCCGCGTGGTGCGGGAAGGGTTGGAGGACACCGACGTCCCGCCGGGCGTGGCCCTGTCGGCGTACCGGATCGTGCAGGAGTCGCTGACCAACGCCCTGCGGCACGCCCGCGCGTCCACCGCGGTCGTCACGGTCCGCGCGCGGGACGGCCGGCTGACCGTGGAGGTCCGCGACGACGGGACGGGCGGTGGCCGGTCGGCGTGGACGGGCGCCGGGCAGGGCGTCGCCGGGATGCGCGAGCGCGCGGCGCTGCTGGGCGGGACGCTGGAGGCCGCGCCGGATCCTGCTGGCGGGTTCCGGGTCCGCGCCCACCTGCCGCTGGAGGAGACCGCCTGACGGCCCGGGTGCTCACACTGCCTCGGACACCGAGGTCGCGGGTCGTCTGGTGGTCACCGAGGCGGCGGTGAGGACGCACGTGTCGCCTGCGCAAGCTCAGGGTGCCTACGACCGCGGAGTGGTCCGGCTCCGTCTCTCCGTCTGGAGACGGAGCGCGCAGACCAGTCCGCCGCCGGAGGCGCGGCGGACGGGTGGACGGCCCGCCACCGGCTGGCCGCTGCGACCGGAGCGCTCGTCGCCCACGCCGTCTTCGGCCTCGTCTCCCACACCCGCGACCCGCTCGACACCGCCGGCCTCGTCCTCATCGGAGCGGCGATGGTCCTGCTGCTCCACCGTCTCGACCATCGTCTCGCCCCCCTTCCCGCCGCGTCCCAGGGCCCTTGGCCGCGGGCCGGCCGGTGAGCAGGGGCGGGCGGACGGCCGCTCAGGCGGTGGGGGCGCCGAACCATTCGGCCATGGGGCCGAGCAGATCGGCCTGCTCGTCGCCGACCCATGCCACGTGGCCGTCGGGCCGCAGCAGGGCCGCGGGCACGTCCAGTTCCTCGCTGGTGTCGGCGACGTGGTCGACGCGGTCCTCCCAGCCCGCGACCGACAGGCGGCCGGTCTGGTCGAGCAGCAGTCCGCGGCCGTCGTGCATCAGCTCGTAGAGGCGGCCCCGCTTCAGTGCGACGTCCCGGAGCCTGCGGCCGACGAGCGGATGCCCGCCGCCGAGGTCGTAGCGGATCCCGATCGCGATGATCTTCTCGGTCAGGTGCCGGTTCACCTCGTCGAAGCCCATCAGTTCCGACAGCAGCCGCCGCACGGCCAGGGGGCCCGGCTCGGTGGACAGCAGCTCCATCTGCACGCGGGTGTTGTCCAGCACGTCGGCCGCCACGGGGTGCCGTTCGGCGTGGTAGGTGTCCAGCAGTCCCTCCGGCGCCCGGCCGCCGACCTCGGCGGCCAGTTTCCAGCCGAGGTTGAAGGCGTCCTGGATGCCGAGGTTGAGTCCCTGGCCGCCGACGGGCGGGTGGATGTGCGCCGCGTCGCCGGCCAGCAGCACCCGGCCGACCCTGTAACGCTCGGCGAGCCGGGTGGCGTCGCCGAAGCGGGACAGCCAGCGCGGTGAGTGGACGCCGAAGTCGGTGCCGGCGACCGCCCGGAGACGGCGCTTGAACTCCTCGAGCGTCGGCGGGGCCGAGCGGTCCTCGGCCACCCCCTCGGCGGGCACGATGACGCGGTGGACGCCGTCGCCGAGCGGTCCGATGCCGAACCGCTTCTGGGTCTCGCGGACCTCGGCCGTCACGGCGGCCATTTCCTCGGGCGACGCGGTGGCCTGCATCTCGCCCAGGAGCGTCTCGACCCGGGTGGGCTCGCCGGGGAAGCCGACGCCGAGCAGCTTGCGGACGATGCTGCGGCCGCCGTCGCAGCCGACGAGGTAACGCGCTCGCAGCCGCGTGCCGTCGGCCAGTTCGGCGGTCGCCCCGTGCTCGTCCTGGCTCACCCCGACCACCTCGCTGCCGCGCCGTATCTCGGCGCCGAGCTCGGCGGCGCGCTCGGCCAGCAGCCGGTCGGTGACGGGCTGCGGGATGCCGAGGACGTAGGGGTGCGCGGTGTCCAGCCCCTCGGGCGCGGGCTTGCGGATGGCGGCGAAGAAGCCGCCAACCGGGTACGTCTTGCCGTTCGCGAGGAACCGCTCCAGCAGGCCGCGCTGGTCCATCACCTCGATGCTGCGCACGTGCAGGCCGAGCGAGCGCACGAACGGGGCCGGCTCCGCGTCCTTCTCCAGGACGAGGACGCGCACCCCGTGCAGCCGCAGCTCGCCAGCCAGCATCAAGCCGGTCGGCCCGCCGCCGACCACGATCACGTCGATCATGAAACCCCATTCACGAGAGTGGTTCTCGGCCGTCCCCCGGCGCGGGTCCCGCGCACGCCGGTTCCCCGCGGATGCGCCGCACTGGTCGCGTCCCCGTTCACGCGGGTACTGGCCTCGGCCGACGATTCTGCGGCACGACGGGGGCCTTGCCGCAAGCCCCCTGCTCCGCTATAAGTTGAAAATGGAGGGGCTGCGTTGCCGCCCTCTTCTACCCGGCACGCCCCGGCCCGTGCATGTTGAGCACCGCCGGCGCCCCCCTCTCACCGCGTAGTGCGGTGCGACGCGTCTCCAGTTCGGCTCCGCGCCCACGCTTCGCCACCTGGTGCATGGTCAACCTCAGCACCGACGCCTGTCTCGATTGATAATCTCAACGTTGAGATTGTGGCGGGAGGGCGGGACATGGCGGACGCGGTGGACGCGATCCTGGCGCAGTGGGGCCGCGAGCGTCCCGACCTGGACGTGTCGGCGATGGGCGTCGTCGGGCGGATCTCGCGGGCGCAGTCGCTGCTCGGGCGGGAGCTGAAGGAGTTCTTCGCCGCGCGGGGGCTGGAGAGCTGGGAGTTCGACGTCCTGGCGACGCTGCGCCGGCACGGCGCCCCCTACGAGCTGACCGCGGGTGCGCTGCTGCGGGCGGCGATGGTCACCTCGGGGGCGATCACCAACCGGATCGACCGGATGGAGGCCAAGGGGCTGGTGGAGCGGGTGCGCGACACCGGTGACCGCAGGTCGGTGCGGATCCGGCTGTCGCCGCGCGGCCTGGAGATCGTGGACGAGCTGGTCGGCCTGCACGCCGCCAACGAGGAGCGCCTGCTGGCAGCGCTGTCGCCGGACGAGCGGGGGCACCTGGCGGCCGCCCTGCGCACGCTGCTGGAGTCGCTCGGCGACACGACCCTCGGCGCCCCGCCCGGCGAGCGCTGAGGTCCTCGGCCGCGCGCACGCGGGCGGTTCACGGCTCGGCGGCTGTCAGGTCGCGGATGGCGCGGATGGCGCGGTCGGCGATGGCGGCCAGGTGGACCGCGAGCTCGGGCGGGTCCAGCAGCGTGTAGTCGACGGGCAGCAGGGTGACGCGGTAGGCCAGGAAGCGCATCGAGTCCGACCGGGTGTGCAGGAGGCAGGTGCGGTCGTCGGCGGGTTCCAGGACGCCCTGCCAGGCGGTGACGTGCTCGGCGGCCTCCTCGATGGGGACGTGCAGGAGAAGCCGCGCCCGGATCGTGCCCGAGCCGCCGGCCAGGGTGTCCATGGCCCAGGAGGCGGCGTCGGCGCCGCCGGGCAGGCGCAGTTCGGGGCCGCGCATGCCGGTGCGGTGCGGGTCGGTGACGCGGTCGGCGCGGAAGGTGCGCCAGGCGGCGCGGTCCTCATCGTGGGCGACCAGGTACCAGCGGCGGCCAGCGGTGACGAGGCGGTGGGGCTGGGCCAGCCGGCGGGTGCCGCGGCCGTCGGCGGCGGTGTAGGTGAAGCGGACCTTCTCGCGGGCGAGGCAGGCGGCGGCGAGCAGCGCCAGGACGGCGGGGTCGGCGGCGGGCGGCGCGCCGTCCTGCGGCGGGAGGGGCACGGCGGCCTCGGTGAGGGCGGCGACGCGGTGCCGCAGCCGGTGGGGAAGGACCTGGTCGAGTTTGGCCAGGGCGCGCAGGGAGGCGTCCTCGATGCCGGTGACGGCCCCGGCGGCGGCGGTGCGCAGGCCGATCGCGATCGCGGTGGCCTCGTCGTCGTCCAGCAGCAGCGGCGGCATCGCGGCGCCGGCGGTGAGCCGGTAGCCGCCGGTGTTGCCGTGGGTGGCGTGGACGGGGTAGCCGAGGTCGCGCAGGCGGTCGATGTCGCGGCGGATGGTGCGGGCGGTGACGCCGAGCCGCGCGGCCAACTCGGCGCCCGACCATTCGCGGGGCGTCTGCAGGAGGGACAGCAGTTGGAGCAGCCGTCCGGACGGATCACGCATACCGCCCATCCTGCCGCGCCAGTAGGACGTTGGGTGACCTATTGGCCGTCTAGCGTTGCCTGCATCGGGGTCGGAGCGTCCGGTTCCGGTGGATCGGAGGCACGACATGCTGCGGGGATTCGCCACCATCAGCTTCTGGGCGGACGACGTGGAGGCGGCCAAGGACTGGTACGCCGAGCTGCTGGGGACGCAGCCGTACTACCGCGTCGCGGGTCCGGACGGCCGTGCCGCCTACTTCGAGTTCCGGGTGGGCGACTACGAGCACGAGCTGGGGTTGATCGACGCCCGGTTCCGTCCCGGGGGACCGCCGGCGGGTCCGGGCGGGGCGGTCATGTACTGGCACGTGGACGATCTGGAGGCGGCGGTGGAGCGGCTGCTGGCGATGGGCGCGCGGCTGCACGAGAAGATCACCGAGCGGGGCGAGGGGACGGGATTCGCGACCGCGTCGGTGGTCGACCCGTTCGGCAACGTGCTGGGCGTGATGTCCAACCCGCACTACCTGGAGGTGCTGGCCAAGGCCGCGCCCCGCTGACGGCGCCCGGTGACGGTGCCCGCGGGCGGGGCCGCGCCGTGCGACCCGCCGGGGC
>NZ_JBFARL010000330.1:0-5066 GCF_040674655.1 Actinomadura sp. NPDC049753
GCGCCCCGCGCAGCGGCGGCCCCCCGCGGCGCGCCCCCCCCGGGGGGGCCCCGGCCGGGGTCAGTGGGCGGGAACGACGGCGACGGGGCTCTGCACGTGGTGGATGACCCCGTGGCAGGTCGACCCGAGCTGGGGAGCGCTCCAGCGCCGGTCGTGGGCGCCGACCACCACCAGGCGGGCGCTCCGCGAGGCGTTGGCCATCGCGGTCACCGGGTGCTCGAGGACGATCTCGTCGGCGACCTCGACCCCCGGATGCGTGCGCCGCACGGGCTGGTAGGCCGCGGCGACCTCCTTACGCAGATCGTCCTCGATCTGGTCGGCGTCGACGGCGTAGCCGGCCTCGATCAGCGTCGCGAACGTCTGCCACGCGTGGACGACGCGGAGTCGGGCGCCGTGGAGCGCGGCCGCCTCGAAGGCGTAGTCGAGGACCGGATCCATCTGCCGGGCCAGGTCGATCCCCACCACGACCTCGCCGCGGTCGGCGCCGCCCCCGCGCACGATCACGACCGGCACCGCGGAGTGGCCGGCCAGGCGCAGGCTGGTGGACCCCAGCAGCAGGCTGGAGAACCCGCCCCGGCCGCGGCTGGCCACCACCAGCTCGAACGCCTTCTCCGACTGCGCCCGCAGGGCCTGCCACGCCTCCTCGGCCGCCAGCTCGGTGGTGATCTCCAGGTCCGGCCACCGCTGCTGGATCCGCTCGCGCGCGGCCGCCAGGAGCGTGCGCCCCGCGCGGGTCATGCGCTCGGCGGTGTCGGGCGGCGCGAACAGCGGCGTCTTGTAGGGCCAGCTCTCCACGGCGTGGACGATGTGCAGGGGGCGCTCACGCGAGGCGGCGTCGGCGGCGGCCCAGTCGAGGGCGCCCGCCGCCTCGTCGGAACCATCGGTCCCGACGACGATCGGCTCGGACATCGGTTCTCCTCCCGGCTCAGCAGCTGTCGCTTCCTTCGGCGCGACCCCGCGCAGAGCGGCACGGCCGCTCCTTTCCACGCTCCGTCGCAGGTCGCGCGCGTCCCTAGGGACGAAGGTCCCCGTCTCCGGCACCCCCTCGTCCCGCCGGTGACGAGCCGACCGCCCCTGCGACCCGCGGTCGCGGCCTGCAAGCGTGGACGGCACGGACTCACACAGGCGGCGAGGTGGGCGAGCCCTTCGCCGGGGCCGTGATCGCCGTGATGCTCACCGGGGGCCGGCTGTTGGAGGAGCGGGCGGGGCGGCGCGCCCGCCGCGATCCCGGGGCGCTGCTGTCGCTCGCGCCCCGGGTGGCGCACCGCCGGACCGGCACCGGCCTGGACACCGTCGACGTCTCCGAGGTGCGGCCGGGCGAGCTGCTGCTGGTCCGCGCCGGAGAGACCGTGCCGGTGGACGGGCTGGTGGAGCGCGGGACGGCGGTGCTGGACGAGTCGACGCTCACCGGGGAGCCCCTGCCGGTGGAGCGCCCCGCGGGGGACGCGGTGCGCGGCGGCACGGTCAACGCCGGGGACCCCTTCGAGCTGCGCGCGACCAAGACGCCCGGTCCAGCACCTACGCCGGAATCGTCCGGCTGGCCGAGGAGGCCGCGGCCGAGAACGCGCCGTTCATCCGGATGGCCGACCGGTACTCGGCCCTCTTCATCCCCGCCACCCTGCTGCTGGCCGGCGCGGCGTGGATCGCCGCCGCCGACCCCGTCCGGGCGGTGGCGGTGCTGGTCGTCGCCACTCCCTGCCCCCTGATCCTCGCGGCGCCCATCGCCTTCGTCTCCGGCCTGTCGAGGTGCGCGCGGCGGGGGGTGGTCGTGAAGGGCGGCGGCACGCTGGAGCGGCTCGCGGGGGCACGGGTGCTGCTGTTCGACAAGACCGGCACCGTCACCACGGGGCGTCCCGCGCTCACCGAGATAATCCCCGCCGATCCGGCCCGCGGCGAGGACCCGCTGTTCCTCGCGGCCTCCCTGGACCAGGTGTCCCCGCACGTGCTGGCCTCGGCGATCGTCCGCGGCGCCCGCGGCGCGGACGTTCCGGCTGCTGCGCCGGGCGGGGATCGGCCGGGCGGTGATGGTGACCGGCGACCGCGCGGACGTCGCCGGGCCGATCGGCCGGCTGGTGGGGGCCGACGCCGTGCACGCCGGCCTGTCGCCGGCCGGGAAGGTCGAGGTCGCCCGGGACGAGAGCGCCCGCGGACGACCTGCGGCGGACCGTGCAGGAGCTCTACGCCGTGCTCCGTCTGCACTTCGCCCAGGAGGAGGAGAACTACTTCGTCCTCGCCGACGTCCACGACCCGGCCGGCCCCTGACCGGCCGATCATCTGCCGGCCGCGCCCGCACGCCGCGCACGCCCGGGACGTTCGACTCTGGAGGCGGGCACCGCCGGAGACGAGGCTTGAGGCAGGACACCGCCGGAGGTGAGGCAATTGACGATCTTGGTGGCCTACGCGAGCGCCAACGGCTCCACGGGGAGCATCGCCGGGCGGATCGGCGCGGTGCTGGCCGAGCGCGGTCTCCGGGCGGACGTCCGCCCCATGGCCGAGGTGGAGGACGCCGGAGCCTACGAGGCGTTCGTGCTCGGCAGCGCGATCCACGACCGCGCCTGGCTGCCCGAGGCGCTCGGCTTCCTCGCGCGCGAGAGGGACGCCCTGGCCCGCCGGCCGGTGTGGCTCTTCAGCGTCGGGATGCCGGCCGTCCTGCGCGGCCCGTGGAGGCACTTCGGCGCCAAGGAGGAGGGCCTCCTGCGGGACGAGCTGCGGACGAGGGTCGACGCTGTCGACCACCGCCTGTTCTCGGGCGTCTTCCTGCGCGAGCACACGTCCCTGGTAGGGGATCTGCTCTTCCGGGTGCTGGGATGCCGGTACGGCGACTACCGGGACTGGCCCCGGATCGACACCTGGGCGTCGACGATCACGGCGAGGCCGGCGCTCTTCGAGCGGCGCCGCCCGCGCGCCGGTCACCCCTCACCCGTCGAGGACGACCGGCCCTCCCGTCCGCTCAGCCCGCGGTGAGGCGCGGCGCTCGACGGACGGAAGGGCGGGCGGACTTCGGCAGGACGACGCGGGGACCTAGGTCCCTGGTGGCGGGCCTCCCGGCAATGGAGTCTTGGGGCATCAGGGAAAGGCCTAGGGGGAAGCCATGGGCACGCAGGGGATCCGCTTCGCAGCGTTCGGGGAGCTCGTCACGTCGATCGACGACGGCGACGGAGCGGCGCGCGTGACGGCCCGCGGCGAACTGGACATCGCCTCGTCCGCCGCGTTCGGCATCGAGCTGGCGAGGCTGATCGGCGAACGGGGGCCGGACGTCGTGGTGGACGTCTCCGACCTGACCTTCTGCGACGCGCGGGGCCTCGCGGCGCTCGTCGCCGCCGACGATCTCGCGCGCGGCCGCGGCGGGGCCGTCACCCTGACCGCGCCACGCCCGCAGATGGCGAAGATCCTTCGGCTCACCGGCCTCGACCGCCGGTTCACGCCGGCCCGCACGGCCGTCCGCTGAAGCGCTCCCGCGCGGGGTCTCCGGACGGGCGAGAGCAACCCGGATCAACCACCGCGAGTACCCATACCCCGTATTAGTCAGCCCGCGGACCGCGGGGAGTGCAGCACATCACATCACTGATCTCTTCCTGAGCTTGTTGTTTCGGCGATACCCCCCTAGGGTAAGCCGCATCGTGCAGATACCCCCTAGGGGTAATAGGAGGAGACATGTCCGCTCGTTCCGCGCCGCCCGCCACCCGCCGGTGGTGGGCGCTGGCGCTCATCGCGACCGCCCAGTTCATGGTGATCATGGACACCTCGATCATCGGGGTGGCGCTGCCCCGCATCCAGGACGACCTGGGCTTCTCCCAGGAGAACCTGTCCTGGGTGTTCAACGCCTACGTCGTCGCCTTCGGCGGCCTGCTCCTGCTCGGCGGCCGGCTGTCGGACCTGTTCGGGGCCCGCAGGCTGTTCTCGGCCGGCTGGGTCGTCCTGCTCGGCGGCTCCGCGGTGGCCGGGGCCGCCGGCACCGTCGCCGTCGAACTGACCGGCCGCGCGCTTCAGGGCGTCGGCGCCGCGCTCATCGCGCCCGCCGCGCTCACCCTGCTGATGATGCTGTTCGGCTCCGAACCCCGCGAGCTGACCAAGGCGCTGTCGCTCTACGGCGCCGCGGCTCCCGCCGGGGGCACCGCCGGGGTGTTCCTCGGAGGCGTCATCACCGAGTACGCGGCCTGGCCGTGGGTCTTCTACATCAACATCCCCATCGCCCTGCTGGCGCTGGCCGCCGCGCCGGCGCTGATGCCGGGGGGCGGCGGGAGCGCCCGCGGCTCGGTGGACGTGGTCGGCGCCCTCACCGTCACCGCCGGGCTCGGCGCCGTCGTCTTCGCCGTCGTCCGCGCCCCCGAGGTCGGCTGGGACGCGGCGGCGACCTGGGCCGTGCTGGCCGGCGGGCTCGTCCTGCTCGGCGCGTTCCTCGCCGTCCAGGCGTCCCGCCGCACCCCGCTGATGCCGCTGTCGATCTTCCGTGCGCCGAACCTGGGCGCCGCGAACCTCGCCCAGCTCCTGCTCGGCGGCGCGTGGATCCCGATGTGGTTCTTCCTGAACCTCTACCTGCAGCGGGTCCTCGGCTACAGCGCCTTCCCCGCGGGGGCCGCGCTGGTCCCGATGACCGCGCTGATCATGCTCGGGATGATCGTCCTGGCGCCGCGGGCCATCGGGCGCCTCGGCTCCAAGGGCGCCGTCGTCACCGGGCTGCTGGTGCTGGCCGCCGGCATGGGCTGGCTGGCGCTCATCCGCCCGGACGGGAACTACTGGGTGGACGTCCTGCCCGCCTCGCTGGTGGCCGCCCTGGGCATGTCCCTGGCCTTCATCCCCTCCCTGGGCACCGCGCTTTCGGCCGCCCGTCCAGAGGAGGGCGGCCTGGCGTCCGGCATCGTCAACACCAGCTACCAGGTCGGTTCGGCTCTGGGCCTGGCCGCGATGACCGCCATCGCCGCCTCCTTCGGCGCCGACCGGATCGGCGACCTGCCCGCGCTCACCGACGGCTTCTCGGCGGCGTTCGCCGGCGCGGCGCTGGTCGCGCTCGCCGGCGCGGCGCTGGCCGCCGTCACCCTGCGCACCCCGCGGCCCGAGGGCGCGCC
>NZ_JBFARL010000331.1:0-5065 GCF_040674655.1 Actinomadura sp. NPDC049753
CGGCCGCCGGAGGGCAGCAGCGGCGGCCCGTCCGGCGGCGGGTCGTTGGCGACCGTGACGGTGGTCCCGCCGGCGCCGTTCCGGGCGAGGGCGACGGTGACGGCGGCGCCCGGGGCGTGCTTGGCGGCGTTGGTGATGGCCTCCTGCACCACGCGGTGGGCGGTGAGCGCGGCCATCGGCCCGAGCCCGGCGGGGGCGTCGCCGGTGAGGCGGACGGGGACGCCGGAGGCGCGGGCGCGGTCGACCAGGTCGGGGATGCTCTCGCGGGCGGGCCGCAGCGGCGTCGCCGGGGAGTCCGCCGCGGCGTGAGGGTCCTCGGCGGCGGGGTCCTCGGCGGCGTCGTCGCGCAGCAGGCCGATGATCTCGCGGAGGTGGTCGGTGGCGTCGGCGGCGCCGGTGCGCAGTTCGGCGGCGGCGGCGCGGTGCCGGTCCTGCAGTCCCGGCGCGACCTCCAGCGCGCCGGCGCGCACGGCGATCAGGGCCAGTTCGTGGCCGAGGGAGTCGTGCATGTCCTGGGCGATGCGGGCGCGCTCGCGGAGCCGTTCGCGTTCGGCGATGATGCGCTGCTGGTGCTCCAGGCGTTCGGCGCGTTCCCATCCGGCGCGCAGCAGCTCCTGGTACTGGCGCCAGTAGCGGCCCACCAGCCAGGGCAGGACGCCGAGCAGGACGAGCCAGACGGTGGTGGGGAACCATGCGGTGACCGGCGTGCCGCGGACCGCCGACAGCAGCACCCCGCCGACGAACACCCCGGTGAAGCCCCACAGCAGCGGCTGCGCGCGGGCGCTGCGCAGGCCGGCCAGGTAGGACAGGACGGGCATGGCGAACACGAAGTTGCCGTGGACGAGGGTCAGCGCGATCACGGTGAGCAGCGCCGGGACGGGCCAGGCGCGCCCCGCCGCGATCGCGGCGGCGAGCACGCACAGTCCGGCCCCCTGCAGCCACCACGACGCCCGGGCGGGCTGCGGCGGGGAGACCGTGCCGACCAGCACGGGGAACGCCAGAACCGCGTACAGCAGCACGTCCTTGACCAGCGCGGCGCGGGAGGGCCGGCGGACCAGCGCCCGCAGGCGGGACGGCAGGGACGCGGGCGTCGGGAGACCGGGGGCCGCGGAGTCGTTCACGGGGTTCACGCTACTGGCCGGTGAACTGGGCCGTTACTGACGAAAGTCAGGGGGCGCGGGCGGCCGCGCCCACCCCGTGATGATCTTCGATGGGGGCGCGGGGCGGGTCCGGGCTGAACTACGGTTGGCGCGTGACAGCGACCCCGCCCCGCCCCCGGCGCAGGCCCGGCGCGCCCGGCCGGGACGCGGACGAGCCCCCGCCGCGGCCCGCGCAGGGCCGCGCGCAGGGGCTTGCGCGCCGGGCGGGAGCGGTGGCCGGGATTCCCGGCAGGATCGCGGGCCGGGCGCCGGGCGGGCCGTGGTGGCCGCGCGGGCGGACGGCCGACGCCCTGCTGGCGGCGGCGGTCCTGGTGGCGTCGGTCACGATGAGCGAGGCGGCGGTCAAGCCCGGGGACCGGCCGCTGTGGCCGGGCGGGCTGGCACTGATCGCCGCGGCGTCGGCGGCGCTGGCGTGGCGGCGCAGCCACCCGGCGGCGGTCCTGGTGGTCGCCGTGGCGGTGCCGCCGCTGTACTACCCGCTGGGGTACCCCGACGGGCCCGTCGCGGTCGTGCTGTGGCTGGCGCTGTTCAACGCGGCCGTGGAGTGCCGGCTGGCGGTGTCGCTGGGCGCGGTCATCGTCGTCAACGCCGGTTTCCTGGCGGCGGCGTCGCTGCGCGGCAAGGGCGACGACCCCGACGCGGTCACCGACGCCCGCGGCGTCGCGTCGCTGTCGCTGGGGCTGCTGATCACGGTGGCGATCGGGCAGTACGTGCGCGGCCGCCGCGCCATGGCCGAGGCCGCCGAGCGGCGCGCCGCCGCGGCCGAGCGCGACCGCGAGGCCGAGGCGCGGCGCCGCGCGGTCGCCGAGCGGCTGCGCATCGCCCGCGAGCTGCACGACGTGCTCGCCCACCAGATCTCGCTGATCAACGTGCAGGCGGGGGCGGCGCTGCACCGCCGCGACGACCCGGGCCGCGCCTACACGGCGCTGGAGGCGATCAAGGCGGCGAGCAAGGAGACCCTGCGCGAGCTGCGCGGGATCCTGGGCGTGCTGCGCCAGGTCGACGCCGAGGACGGCGGGCCCGGGGCGCCGGAGCGGCCGGAGGCGCCGCCCCCGTCGCTGGCGCGGGTCGGGGAGCTGCTGGACCAGACCGCCGCGGCCGGGCTGGCGGTTCGCCGCGCCGGCGACCTGCCCGAGCCCGGCGAGCCGGGGACGGCGGCGCTGAGCGACCTCCCGGCCCCGGTCGGGCTGGCCGGGTACCGCATCGTGCAGGAGGCGCTGACCAACGCCGTCCGGCACTCGGGGGCCGCCGCGGTCACGGTCGAGGTGCGGGTGTTCCCCGGCGAGGTGGTCGTGCGGGTGGACGACGACGGCGCCGGCCCGCACGCTCCCCCGCACGCGGAGCACACGGAGCACACGGAGGGCGCGGAGGGCGGCAACGGGGTGCGGGGCATGCGCGAACGGGCGGCCTCGGTCGGCGGGGAGCTGGCCGCCGGGCCCGGCCCGGCGGGTGGGTTCCGGGTGTGGGCGCGGCTGCCGCTGGACGCCGCCGGACCGCGCGCCCCGCTCGGGCAGGACACGAAGGACGATATGAGCGGACTGGGCGAGACAACAGAGGAGAACGCGTGATCCGGGTGATGCTGGCCGACGACCAGACACTGGTCCGGGCGGGGTTCCGGTCGATCCTGGAGGGCGAGGACGACATCGAGATCGTCGCCGAGGCCGGCGACGGCGAGCAGGCCGTCGCGCGGGCCCGCGAGCTGCGGCCCGACGTGGTGCTGATGGACATCCGCATGCCCGTCCTGGACGGGCTGGAGGCCACCCGGCGGATCATCGCCGACCCCCGGCTCGCCGACGTCCGTGTGGTGATCTTGACGACGTTCGACCTGGACGACTACGTCTACGGCGCGATCAAGGCCGGGGCCAGCGGGTTCCTGGTCAAGGACACCGAGCCGACCGAGCTGATCCACGGGGTGCGGGTGGTGGCGCGCGGAGACGCGCTGCTGGCGCCCACGGTGACGCGCCGGCTCATCGCCGAGTTCGCCTCCCGGATCACCGCGCCGCCGCCCGCCGCCGAGCTCAACTCGCTGACCGAGCGGGAGAGCGAGGTGCTGCGGCTGGTCGCGGCGGGGCTGTCCAACGAGGAGATCGCCGGTCGGCTGGTGCTGTCGCCCGCCACCGCCAAGACCCACGTCAGCCGCATCCTGGCCAAACTCGGCGCCCGCGACCGCGCCCAGCTGGTGGTGCTGGCCTACGAGACGGGAATGATCCGCCCCGGCTGGCTCGGCTGACCACCCGCCCGGTCCGATCTCGCGGCCCCGCTCCGGGGGACCGCAACCGGGCCGGTCACGGCGGTGTTGAACGGATGTGACGGTTACGGACGAAGCTCTCACCGACGCCCCCGACGCCGCCGCGGGCGGCGGCGGGGATGCCCCGGCAGGCGACACCGCCGGGGCGCGGGTCGCCGCCGCCCTGGCCCGCGACCTCGACGAGGGGTTCGCCGTGCTGTACGAGGCCTACCGGGGCGCGGTGTTCTCCACCGCGCTGCGGCTGTGCGGGCGGTGGGCCGAGGCCGAGGACCTGTCCGCCGAGGCGTTCCTGCGCGCCTACCGCGCGCTGGCCGGCTACGAGCCGGAACGCGTCGCCGGGCTGCGGCCGCGGGCCTGGCTCCTGACGATCCTGACCAACGTGTGGCGCAACAGCCTGCGCACGGCCGCGCGGCGCCCGGCGCCGGGCCCCATCGAGGACGCCCCCGACCCGCCCGACCCGGGCGAGGGCGTCGAGGACGCCGCCGCCCGCCACGAGACCGGCCGCGAGCTGGCCGGCCTGCTGGCCCGGCTCCCCCACCAGCAGCGCGCCGCGGTCGTGCTGCGGCACGTCACCGACCTGCCCGTCGCCGAGATCGCCGCCGTCCTGGACCTGCCCGAGGGCACCGTGAAATCCCACATCTCCCGTGGCCTGGCCCGCCTGCGCGCCCTGCGCGCCGAACCCGGCGCCACCGGGCCGGGCACCACCGGGCCGGGCACCACCGGGCCGGGCACCGCGCCCGACCCCGAGCAGAAAGGGGGCAACCGATGAGCCGCACCGACCCCGCCGGCGGCACGCCCGACCCGCTGGCCGGTGAACTGGCGGGGCTGGCCGCCGACGCGCCCCCGGCCCTGCTGGACCGCATCGCCGCCCGCCGCGTCCACGTCCCCGGCCCCCTGGAGGGCCTGCAGGTCGCCTTCACCGACCAGGGCGTCGCCTACCTGCGCGCCGGCATGGACGAGCGGGAGTTCGCCGCGGCGTTCCGCGCCCGGTTCGCCCGGCCGCTGCTGCCCGCCGACCGCCCCCCGCCCGGACTGCTGCCCGCGCTGCGCACCGGCCGGCTCGGCGCGCTGCGCCTGGACCTGCGCGGCCTCAGCGACTTCGAGGCCGCCGTCCTGCGCGCCGCCGCGCAGATCCCGCGCGGCCAGATCCGCCCCTACGCGTGGGTGGCCCGGCACGCCGGACGGCCCAGGGCCGTCCGCGCCGTCGGGTCGGCGCTGGGCCGCAACCCCGTCCCGCTGCTGATCCCCTGCCACCGCGTGACCCGCTCGGACGGCTCCCTGGGCGACTACGTGTTCGGCGCCGGCGCCAAGGAACGGCTGCTGCGCGCCGAGGACGTCGACGTCGAGGAGGTGACCGGGCTGGCGCGGCGCGGCGTGCGGCTGGTGGGCTCCGACACCACCGGGATCGTGTGCTACCCGACCTGCGCGGACGCGCGCCGGATCACCCCCGGGCACCGGCGCGGGTTCCGGGACCTGGCCGCCGCCCGCGCCGCCGGGTACCGGCCGTGCCTGCACTGCCGCCCCGGCGACGCCCTCCCCGCCTGACCCTGGCCCCGGCGCCGCGGGCCCCCGGCACCGGGCCGCGGCGCGGGGGCGCGGGGGCGGGCGTACAACGGCGCGGGGCGGGGATGGGGCCGGCCACCAGCGGGGACGGCCC
>NZ_JBFARL010000332.1:0-4968 GCF_040674655.1 Actinomadura sp. NPDC049753
GCCGCGGCGGCGGGTCGGGCGGGGAAGGCCGCCAGTCCGGTGGTGGCGATCCCCGCGCCGAGGGCGGCGCCCCGCAGGACGCGGCGGCGGCTGTACTGACGAGTCACAATCGTGAATCAGACCACACCCGCACACGTGACATCAATGGCAAAAATGTCACAAATCCGGAGCTCAGCCGCGCACGTGCCCTTCCCCGGTCACCACGTACTTGGTGGACGTCAGCTCCGGCAGCCCCATCGGGCCGCGGGCGTGCAGCTTCTGCGTCGAGATGCCGATCTCCGCGCCGAACCCGAACTCCTCGCCGTCGGTGAAGCGCGTCGAGGCGTTCACCATCACGGCCGCCGAGTCGACCAGCGCGACGAACCGCTTCGCGGCCGGCTGGGACGTCGTGACGATCGCCTCGGTGTGCCCCGAGCCGTACCGGCGGATGTGCGCGACGGCGTCGTCGAGGGAGTCGACCACCCGGGCGGCGATGTCGAGCGAGAGGTACTCGGCGTACCAGTCGTCCTCGGTCGCCTCCACGACGCCGCCGCCGAAGGAGCGGATCCGCTCGTCGCCGTGCACCGTGACACCGGCGCTCTCCAGCACCTCGAGCGCGCGCGGGACGAACGTGTCGGCGATGTCGGCGTGCACCAGGAACGTCTCGGCGGCGTTGCACACCGAGGGACGCTGCGTCTTGGCGTTCAGGAGGATGTCCAGGGCCACGTCGACGTCGGCGGCGGCGTCCACGTACACCGCGCAGTTCCCGACGCCCGTCTCGATCACCGGGACGGTCGACTCCTCCACCACCGAGTTGATCAGCGAGGCGCCGCCGCGCGGGATCAGCACGTCCACCAGGCCGCGCGCCCGCATCAGGTGCTTCACCGACTCCCGGGACGTGCCCGGGACGAGCTGCACCGCGTCCGGCGGGACCTCGGTGCCGGTGAGCGCGCCCTGCATCACCTCGACCAGCACCGTGTTGGAGTCGTACGCCGACGACGAGCCGCGCAGCATCGCCACGTTCCCGCTCTTGAGGCACAGCGCGGCGGCGTCCACGGTCACGTTCGGGCGGCCCTCGTAGATGATCCCGACGACGCCGAGCGGCACCCGCACCTGGCGCAGCTCCAGCCCGTTCGGCAGCACGTTCCCGCGGACCGTCTCCCCCACGGGGTCCGGCAGCGCGGCGACCTTCCGCACGGCGTCGGCGATCGAGGCGATCCGCTCCTCCGACAGGCTCAGCCGGTCGATCATGTACTCGGAGGTGCCGTTGCCGCGGGCCCGCGCGACGTCGGCCTCGTTCGCCTTGACGATCTCCGGGGCGGCGGTGACCAGGGCGTCCGCGATGCGGTGCAGCGCCGCGTCCTTCGCCGACCGCGGCAGCGGGGCCAGCCCGGCGGCGGCCTCCCTGGCGCGCCGCGCCACCCGCAGGAACTCCTCACGCTCGTCGCTCATCAGCAGGCTCCCGTCATCGAAGTATCACCAGATGGTCGCGGTGGATTATCTCGCGTTCGTACTCGGCGCCCAGCTCACGCGCCAGCCAGCGCGTCGAGCGCCCCATCAGCTCGGGGATCTCGGACGCGTCGTAGTTCACCAGGCCGCGCGCGACGACCTCGCCGGCCGTGTCGCACAGGTCGACCGGGTCGCCCGCGGCGAAGTCGCCCTCCACCCCCGTCACCCCCGCCGGAAGCAGGGACTTGCGGCGCCGCACGACCGCCTCGATCGCGCCCGGGTCAAGCATGACGCGGCCCTGGCCCGTCGTCGCGTGCGCCAGCCACAGGTTGCGGGTCGACATCCGGCGGCCCTCGGCCGGATGGAACAGCGTCCCGACCTGGTCGCCGGAAAGCGCGCGCGCCGCGGAGGCGGCGTTGGTCAGCACGACGGGGATACCCGCGATCCTCGCCGCCTCGACCTTGGTGACCATGCCGCCGGTGCCGACCCGCCCGGAGCCGCCGAGCTCGACGTCCCTGAGGTCGTCCGGGCCGCGCACGTCGTCGACGCGGCGGCTCCCGGGACGGCGCGGGTCGCCGGTGTAGAGGGCGTCCACGTCCGAGAGCAGGACCAGCGCGTCCGCGCGGATCAGGTGCGCGACCAGCGCGGCCAGCCGGTCGTTGTCGCCGAACCGGATCTCGTCGGTCGCGACGGTGTCGTTCTCGTTCACGATCGGCAGGACGCCCATGGCGAGCAGCTGCGCAAGGGTCCGCTGGGCGTTGCGGTGGTGCGAGCGGCGCATCATGTCGTCGGCGGTGAGCAGCACCTGCCCCACCGTCAGCGCGTAACGGGCGAACGAGGAGGTGTAGCGGGCGAACAGCAGGCCCTGCCCGACGCTCGCCGCCGCCTGCTGCGTCGCGAGGTCGGGCGGGCGGCGGGTCAGCCCGAGCGGGC
The DNA here is from genome assembly GCF_040674655.1 of Actinomadura sp. NPDC049753. Classification (NCBI taxonomy): domain Bacteria; kingdom Bacillati; phylum Actinomycetota; class Actinomycetes; order Streptosporangiales; family Thermomonosporaceae; genus Actinomadura; species Actinomadura sp. NPDC049753. The sequence goes on from NZ_JBFARL010000332.1 coordinate 2,362, forward strand.
CGAGCCCCGCCGCGATCGCGCCCGACGACACGAACACGATCTCCGTGCCCTCGCCGCGGCGCGCGGCGAGGACGTCGACCAGCGCGTCGACGCGGTTCACGTCGATCGTGCCCTGCGGCGTGGTCAGCGAGGACGAGCCCGCCTTCACCACGATCCGCCGCGCCTTCGCGACCGCCTCACGCCCACTCATGACTCAGCTCCGCTCACGACACCGCTCTCTACGGGAACGTCCCCCACACCCCCGGTTATTCGTTCAGGACCAGCCGCCCAGACGGCGGTCGGTGCCGCGCGGGCCCATCGTGCCCTCGCCCGCCGCGACCTCCGGCTCCCAGTCGAAGACGATCGACTCGTCCATGGTGCCGATCAGGACGGTGGCGCCGGCGCTGGCGCCCGCCTGGGCGAGCGCGTCCTCCACCCCGAGCCGGGCGAGGCGGTCGGCGAGGTAGCCCACGGCCTCCTCGTTGGCGAAGTCGGTCTGCCGCAGCCACCGGACCGGCTTCGTACCGGTGATCAGGTAGGTGTTGTCGCCGAGGGCCCTGACCTCGAAGTCGGTGTCCCCGCCGACCGGCTCGGGCCGGATGACGATGCGGGTGGGCTCCGCCGCCGGCAGCGAGGCCCGGTACTCCGACACCATCGCCGCCATCGCGAACGACAGCTCCCGCAGCCCCTCGTGCGACGCCGCCGACACCTCGAACACCCGCAGGCCCCGGGCCTCGAACTCCGGCCGCACCATCTCGGCGAGGTCGCGGCCGTCGGGCACGTCCACCTTGTTCAGGACGACGATGCGGGGGCGGTCCGACAGCGGGCGGTCGCCCAGCACCCGGTCGTAGGCCTGGAGCTCGCGCTCGATGACCTCGAAGTCGCTGACCGGGTCGCGGCCCGGCTCCATCGTCGCGCAGTCGAGGACGTGCGCGAGGGTGGAGGAGCGCTCGATGTGGCGCAGGAAGTCCAGGCCGAGGCCGCGGCCCTCGCTGGCGCCCTCGATCAGGCCCGGTACGTCCGCGACCGTGAACGTCGTGTCGCCCGCGCTCACCACGCCGAGGTTCGGGATCAGCGTCGTGAACGGGTAGTCGGCGATCTTCGGCTTGGCGGCCGACAGCGCGGCGATCAGCGACGACTTGCCCGCGCTCGGGAACCCGACCAGCGCGACGTCGGCGACGCTCTTCAGTTCCAGGACGACGTCGCGCTCCTCGCCCGGCTCGCCGAGCAGCGCGAACCCGGGCGCCTTGCGCTTGGCCGTCGCCAGCGCCGCGTTCCCGAGACCGCCGCTGCCGCCCTTGGCGATCACGAACCGGGTGCCCTCGCCGACCAGGTCCGCCAGGACGGTGTCGCCCGACTTCACCACCGTGCCGTCGGGAACGGAGAGGATCACGTCGTCGCCGTCGGCGCCCGTCCGCAGGCTGCCCTGGCCGGGCCTGCCGTTGCCCGCCTTGCGGTGCGGGCGCCGGTGGTATTCGAGGAGGCTCGCGGCGTTCGAGTCGACGACGAGGACGACGTCGCCGCCGCGTCCGCCGTTGGCGCCGTCCGGGCCGCCGAGCGGCTTGAACTTCTCCCGGTGGATCGAGGCGCAGCCGTTGCCGCCGTTGCCCGCCGCGACGTGCAGCACCACCCGGTCGACGAACTGCGCGCCCGATCCCGCTCCAGCGGCCACGGTGACTCTCCTCAGGAAAACCTTGGTAAGAACGGCGAAGGGGCGGACCGGAAACGGTCCGCCCCTTCGAACAAAAAGTCGCTGCCCCCGGCGGACTATTCCGCCGGCGGGACGACGCTCACCGCGTTGCGACCGCGGTAGCGGCGGAACTGCACCGCACCCGCGACCAGCGCGAACAGCGTGTCGTCACCGCCGCGGCCGACGCCCGGGCCGGGGTGGAAGTGGGTGCCGCGCTGGCGGACGATGATCTCGCCGGCGTTGACGACCTGGCCGCCGAAGCGCTTCACACCGAGGCGCTGGGCGTTGGAGTCGCGACCGTTGCGGCTGGACGATGCGCCCTTCTTGTGTGCCATGAGACCGCTCTCCCTTACTTCTTGCCGGCCTTGATACCGGTGATCTTGACCTCGGTGTACGGCTGACGGTGACCCATCCGCCGCTTGTACCCGGTCTTGTTCCGGTAGTGCATGATGTTGATCTTGGGGCCCTTGACCGCGCCGAGGATCTCGGCGGTCACCTCGTAGCGGGCGAGGTCGGCCGTGCGGCTCACGACGTCGTCGCCGTCCACGACCAGCAGGGGCTGGAGCGTGATGGTCGACCCGACGTCACCGGCCAGCTTGTCGACGGTCAGCACGTCGTCGACGGCGACCTTTTCCTGCCTGCCGCCTGCGCGGACAATCGCGTACACCGCGGAAACCCTTCGTCTGCGCGCGCTTCCGGAGTGAACCGGTCCCACGCGTGGCTTACCAGCCCCCGGACGGGGGCCTACCCCCGGCACCGGGCCGAGGGCGGCACACCAGGAGGACCCTGGCGCTCTCTGCTGTGCCCCACCGGATCGATGAGGTGAGCACCGAACGATCCCCGGACGGGGTTCGCGGTGCGGATTCGGGCGACGCGCCGAAGACGCGCCGAAGGTCAAGGGTACCGGATGCCCTGGCCGGACGCGTTCGCGTTCCGGC
>NZ_JBFARL010000333.1:0-4904 GCF_040674655.1 Actinomadura sp. NPDC049753
GCCCGGCCTCGCGCAGGTGCCGTGCCACGTCGGCGCCGGACTCCCGCTTGACCGCGATGGCCCGGCAGACCGGGCAGTCGCGGCACTCGGGGGCGCCGGTGGCGATGTGCGGCCCGCGGGCGTGCCCGCCCGGCGCGCCGGCCGGCTCGTCGGCGATGGCACGGTCCCACACGTCCCCGGCAGGCTCGTCCCCGGCAGGCTCGTCCCGGCCCGCGCGCCCGTCCCGGCCACCGCCCACCCGCCTGATCAGCGCGTCGACGAGCTTTGCCGCCTCGTCCAGGACGTCGCCCGGCTGGTCGCTCATGTCTCCATCTTCCATCCGTCGTCGGCGTGAACGGTATCGCCTCCGCGCCGTGTTCAGGCCACCGCCCGCGGCGGGATCAGCCCTCCACGTGGCGCTTGAGGCCCTTGAGGGCGGAGTCGATGATCCGCTTCTCGCCCTTGCGCTTCACCATGCCGATCATGGGGATGCGGACGTCCACGGCCAGCTCGTAGGTCACCTCGGTGGCGCCGCCCTCCTCCGCGAGGGCGTAGGTGCCGTGCAGCCCGGTGACGACCGTGCCCGGCTCCACCAGCTCCCACGTCACCCGGTCGTCGCCCTCCCAGGTGTAGGCGAGCCCGACGGTGTCGCTGAACGGGCCGCCGTCGAACGTGAGCCGGGCGCGGGCGGCCCGGCCGTCCACGCCCGTCTCCTGCACGGTGAACTCGCGGATGCCGCTCGCCCACCCCGGGTACGCCTCCAGATCGGCGATCACCGCCATGATCTCGGCCTTCCCGGCCTTGACCGTGATGGAGGAACTCGTGCGGTCCGCCATCTGCGTCTCCCTCCGGCTCGCCCCGAACCCCTGCGGGCCCGCTGTCCCTAGAGAAGTATGGTTCACACCGTCAGGACGTAGGGCACACCGCGCGCACGGAAGTGACCGACGTTCACGCATTCGGTGCGGCCGATGCGGATCCGGCTCGCGAGCGGCTGATGGACGTGCCCGAACAGCACGTACTTCGGCTGCGTGCGGCGGACGGCCTCGAGGACCGCCTCGCTCCCGCGCTCGAACCTGCGCGCCACGGTGTCGTACAGCAGCTCGGGGACGGCGGGCGGGATGTGGCAGCACAGCACGTCCACCTCGCCGACCGCCTCGACCTTGGCCGCGTAGGCCTCCTCGTCCAGCTCGTTGGGGGTGCGGTACTCGGTGCGCAGACCGCCGCCGACGAACCCGAACCGCAGCCCGCCGATCTCGGTGGTCTGCCCGTCCAGGACATGGTGGCCTTCGCGCAGGTGCGCGTCCCACAGCCGGGGGACGTCGACGTTGCCGTAGGTCAGGTACGCCGGGACGGGCATGGCCGCGAACAGCTCGGCGTACTGGCGGTTCACGGCCCGCTCGATGTGCGGCCAAGCGTCCCCGTCCAGCGAGGCCCACAGGCCCCGGGAGAACTCGCGGGCCTCGTCGAAGCGCTTCTCGGTGCGCAGCCCGATGAAGCGGTCGGCGTTGTCCTGGCCGAACAGGTCGGCGAAGATCCCCTGCCCGTGGTCGTGGTAGTCGATGAACAGGATCAGATCCCCCAGGCAGATGAGCGCGTCCGCGCCGTCCGCCGCGCCCGCCAGCGCGTCCGCGCGGCCGTGGACGTCGCTCACCACATGGATCCTCATGAACCGAATGTAATAGTGCTGACCGCCGGAGTGAACGGGCGGGTCACGACGTCCGGCGCGACCTGCGCCGTTCGCAAAGGCTCGGTCGGCGAAGGGCCGTCAGCCGGCGGCGGCCGACACGAGGGTGCGCCACTCGCGCACGAGCACGGGGTCGACCCGCGCGTCCCAGTCGCCGTCGGGACGCACGGCCGTGCCCACGTGGAAGGCGGTGACGCCCGCCGCGGCGAGGACGGCGACGTGCTTGCGGCGCAGCCCGCCCCCGGCCATGATCATCTTGGCCGTGTCGGGGTCCTCGACCGCGCGCCGCACGAGGACGTCGACCCCCGCGTCCACGCCGCGGGACGAGCCCGCCGTCAGCACCGTGTCCAGGCGGCCGCCGAACGCGCGGACGACCCCCCACGCCTGGGCGGGGTCGGCGGCGTGGTCCAGCGCCCGGTGGAAGGTCCAGGGCAGCGGGTCGGTGTCGGCGGCGAGCTTGCCGGTGGCGCCCGCGTCGACGTGCCCCGAGGAGTCGAGGAAGCCGAGCACGAACCCGTCGGCGCCCGCCTCGGCGAGGCCCGCCGCGGCACGCCGCAGCCGGTCCAGCTCGGCCCCGGTGGTGCGGAACCCCGCGTTGGCGCGCAGCATCACCCGCATCGGCACGGACGTGGCCGCCCGGATCGCCGCGACGAGATCGGGATCGGGGGTGAGGCCGTCCGCGGCCATGTCGGCGACGACCTCGACGCGGTCGGCGCCGCCCTCCTGCGCCGCGCTCGCGTCGTCCACGGTCAGCGCGATCACTTCGAGCAGCGACATGGCGACCCCCGAACCCGTTTGCGTTGTGCGACCGGGTCAAGGGTAGGCGACCCGGCGGCGCGCGCCGGGGGCCGCCGGACGGTCTTTGCCGTGCCGTTAACAGCCACCGTTCGCGGCGGTGTTGCTACTCGTGGGTATCATGCGGCAACGGAGGAGTTCACGCGCCGCCGGCCGGACGGCCCGGCGCGCCGCGGGGCTCCCCGCCGTCCTCGAAGACCGACGACAGGAGTGGGCCGTGCGCGAGTTCAGCGTCCCCGCGATGGTGGAGGTCCCCGACTCCGCCACTCTGACCGACGCGCCCTTCACCCGGGCCGTCGAGGAGCCGGGCCGGATCGTGCTGCGGCGCAAGAGCGGCGACGCGTGGAGCGCCGTCACCGCGGCGGAGTTCGCCGCCGAGACGGCGGGGATCGCCAAGGGCCTGGCCGCCGCCGGCGTCGAGTCCGGCGACCGCGTGTGCCTGCTGTCGCGGACCCGCTACGAGTGGACGGTCCTGGACTACGCGATCTGGGCGGCGGGCGCGATCTCCGTCCCGATCTACGAGACGTCCTCCGCCGAGCAGATCGAGTGGATCGTCGGCGACTCCGGGGCCAAGGCCGTGTTCGCCGAGACCGAGGAGCACGTGGCGACCGTCGCGGAGCTCCGGGAGCGGCTCCCCGCGCTGGCGCACGTGTGGGGCATCGACGCGGGCGGGGTCGCGGAGGTCGCCCGGCTCGGCGCGGACGTCGGCGACGACGTCGTCGAGGAGCGCCGCCGCTCCCGCTCCGCCGCGGACGTCGCCACGCTCGTCTACACCTCCGGCACCACCGGGCGCCCCAAGGGCTGCGAGATCACCCACGGGAACCTGGTGTCGACCGCCCGCAACGCCGTGCAGGGGGCGATCGCCGAGGTCGCCGTCGAGGGCAGCTCCACGCTGCTGTTCCTGCCGCTGGCCCACGTGTTCGCCCGGCTGATCGAGGTCGCCACCATCGAGGGCGGCATCGTGCTCGGGCACAGCGACGTCCCGAACCTGCTGCCGGACCTGGCCTCGTTCCGGCCGACGTTCCTGCTGGCCGTCCCCCGCGTGTTCGAGAAGGTCTACAACGGCGCCGAGCAGAAGGCCGCGGCCGACGGCAAGGCCAAGATCTTCAAGACGGCGGCCGACACCGCGGTGGCCTACAGCCGGGCGCTGGACGACGGGGGCCCCTCGCTCGGGCTGAAGGCCCGGCACAAGGTCTTCGACGTGCTCGTGTACCGCAAGCTGCGCGCCGCGGTCGGCGGAAGGGTGCAGTACGCGGTGTCCGGCGGCGCCGCGCTCGGCGAGCGGCTCGGGCACTTCTTCCGCGGCGTCGGGATCACGATCCTGGAGGGCTACGGCCTCACCGAGACGACCGCGCCCGCCGCCGTCAACCGGCCCTCCGCCCTCAGGATCGGCACGGTGGGCCCGCCGATCCCCGGCGTCGACGTGCGCATCGCCGAGGACGGCGAGGTCCTCGTGCGCGGCGTCAACGTCATGCGCGGCTACTGGAACAACGAGGCCGCCACCAAGGAGGCCCTGGAGGACGGCTGGTTCCACACCGGCGACCTCGGCTCCCTCGACGAGGAGGGCTTCCTGCGGATCACCGGCCGGAAGAAGGAGATCCTCGTCACCGCCGCGGGCAAGAACGTGGCGCCGGCGCCGCTGGAGGACCGGCTCCGCGCGCACCCGCTGATCAGCCAGTGCCTCGTCGTCGGCGACGGCCGCAAGTTCATCAGCGCGCTCGTCACCCTGGACGAGGAGGCGCTCGGCCCGTGGAAGGCCCGGCACGGCAAGCCCGAGGCGATGACGGTGGACGAACTCCGCCGCGACCCCGACCTCGTCGCCGAGATCGAGGCCGCGGTCGCCGACGCCAACAAGTCGGTCAGCCACGCTGAGGCGATCAAGAAGCACGTCGTCCTCGGCGTCGACTTCACCGAGGAGGCCGGCCACATGACGCCGAGCCTGAAGGTGAAGCGCAACGTGGTGATGAAGGACTTCGCCGACGAGATTGACGCCCTCTACACCGGCTGAGCCGGGGCGTCCCGCGCGGTCAGGCGCCCGGCCCGCCGCCGGACGCGGGGCGCAGGGCCGCGACGGCGTCCCCGATCGGGGTGGAGCCGTTGAGCAGGTCCAGCGTGAGGCGGCGGACGTCGCCGGCGTCCAGCAGCGCCGCGATGACCGCCGCCACGTCGTCGCGGGTGACCGCGCCGTGCCCGATCGGCGGTTCGGCCAGCGCGACCAGCCCGGTGGGCGGGTCGTCGGTGAGGCGGCCCGGCCGCAGGATCAGCCAGTCCAGGGCGCCGCGGCGCCGCAGGTCGTCCTCGGCCTCGCCCTTGGCCCTGATGTAGGCCTCCCAGACCTCGCCGCGCCCGGGCGTCATGACCTCCTCGCCGGTCTCGTCACCGGTGGTCCAGGCGAAGTGGACGGGCCCGCCGCCCACGGCGGGCGCCATCTCCTTCCAGCGCGCCA
>NZ_JBFARL010000334.1:0-4877 GCF_040674655.1 Actinomadura sp. NPDC049753
GTCGCGGCGGGTCGGACTGGGCGCTGCGGGCGTGGAACGGCACCGGCCTCTACGACAATAGCTGCTGGACGGCGCCCGCGCCGCGTTCACCGCCGGCCTGCACCTCACCGGCGCCATCGCCGCCGCGATCTTCGCCGTGCTCGCCGTTCTCGTGGCGGCGTCGGCACGCCGCGGCGCGGCCGCGGAGCCCGCGCCGGCCGCGGAGACGGCGTCCGAGGAGGCCGGGGCCCGGTCCGCCGTGGCGTGAGCGGCTCCGTCAGGAGGGAGCCGTCCACTCCTGCTCCTTCCAGGCCGGGTCGAGCGGCGTGTGGGCGATGTGGTTGGTGTAGTTCGACAGGGTCTTCATGCCGACGCCGAGGACGACGTCCAGGACGTGGCGGCGGGTGTGGCCGGCGGCCAGGAACGCCTCGACGTCCGCGTCGTCCACCCAGCCGCGCCGCGTGACGATGGCGCCGGTGAGGCGGCGGACGGCCTCCAGCGCGGGGTCGTCCAGGGCCCGCCCCGCGCGCAGCGCCTCCACCACCTCGGCGGGGACGCGGGCCCGCAGCGCCACCGTGGAGTGCGCGGCCACGCAGTACTCGCAGCCGTTCAGCACGCTGGCGGTGATGAGTACGGCGTGCTTGGCGTGCCCCGGCAGCGACGACTTGTTGAACTGCTCCGACAGGGCGTTGTAGCCGGCGAGCAGCTCCGGCGACTCGGCCATCACGCCGTTGAGCGTGGTGACGAACCCCATCCGCTTCTTGGCGGCCTCCAGTTGCGGGCGGGCCTCGGCGGGAGCGTCGGTCTCGTCGTAGACGGTGAACTCGGGCATCGTCATCTCCTTCACGGCTGGTCAGGGGAGGGGGAGAGGGAGCGGAGGGCGGAGTCCACGGCGTCCGCCAGCTCGCCGGGGCCGGCGCCGGCGCGAGAGCGCAGGTTCACCCCGTAGGCCAGCAGCGCCAGCATCTGCGCGGCGGATACCACGTCCACGCCGTCGCGCAGCTGCCCGTGCTCGCGGGCGGCGAGAAGGGCGGCGCGCATGGCGGTGCACAGCGCCTCGTGGTGGGCGTCGAGCACCTCCCTCTCGTCGGGGTCGTCCCCGTCCTGCGCGGCGTGGGCGTTGGACACCATGCAGCCCCAGCGGGCGTGCTCGCCGGAGCACCGCGCGGCGACGAGCCCGTCGAAGAACGCGGCGATGCCCGGCAGGCCCCGCCCGTCGGCGGCGAGCCGGTCGAACACCGGGCGCGACTGCCGCTCGGTGTAGCGGCGCAGAGCCGCCACGTACAGGTCCCGCTTGCCGCCGAACGTCGCGTACAGGCTGGACCGGTTGACCCCGGTCTCGGCCACCACCTCGGCGATGCCCGTCGCGGCGGCTCCGCGCCGCCAGAACAGCCGCACCGCCCGGTCCAGGACGGCCTCGGGATCGAAGTGCTTGACGTCCGGCACCGGTCCGCCTCCCCAACTTGGAATGATCGTTCCAAGATTCGCACGGGCACGCCCCGGCGCGCAAGGGGGGCGGTGCGAAGGCGAGGGGCGAGGGGTCAGGCAAGGCCGGCGTCGTGGGCCAGCAGAGCGATCTGGGTGCGGTTGTCCAGGTCCAGCTTGGTCAGGACGCTGGAGACGTGCGCCTTGACCGTGGCCACGCTCATGAACAGCTCGGCGGCGATGTCGGCGTTGGAGCGCCCGCGGGCGATCGCCAGGACCACCTCGTTCTCGCGGGGGCTCAGCCGGGCGAGCGCCGCGCGTGCGCGCTGGTAGGCGCCGGCCTCGACCGCGGCGCGGTCCATGAGGCGGCGGGTGACGCGCGGCGACAGGATGGGGTCGCCGGCGGCGACCTGCCGCACGGCGTTGACGATCTGGTCCGGCGGGGTGTCCTTCAGCAGGAACCCGCTGGCGCCCGCCCGCAGCGCGTGCAGGATGTTCTCGTCGGAGTCGAAGGTCGTCAGCACGATGACCTCCGGCGGGCTCGGGCGGGCCCGCAGCCTGCGGGTCGCGGTGATGCCGTCCACGCGCGGCATCCGCAGGTCCATCAGCACGACGTCGGGGGCGTGCGCGTCGGCGGCCGCGGGCACCTCGTCGCCGTCGGCGGCCTCGCCCGCGACGATGATGCCGCCCGTCCCGTCCAGCATCATCGACAGACCGGCGCGGACGAGGGCGTCGTCGTCCACGATCAGGACGCGCAGGGGGCGGCTCACGCGGGCCATGGTAGCCAGGCGCGCAGCCGGAACTCGCCCTCCGCGGCCTGGTGGTCGAGCCGCCCGCCCGCCAGGCGCACCCGCTCGGTCAGTCCCACCAGGCCCGTCCCGCTGCCGGGCGCGAGCGGCCCCGCGCCGTCCTCGGGCAGCGGGTTGCGGATGTCGACCACGAGCCGGGCTCCAGGCCGCCCCTCCAGCACCACCCGGACGGGACGTCCCGCGGCGTGCTTGCGGGCGTTGGTCAGCCCCTCCTGCACGATCCGGTACGCGGTGCGCCCGGCCGCCGCCGGAAGGGCGGACGCGCCGACCGTCTCGTCGCGCAGCTCCACCCGCCCGCCCGCGTCGCGGGACTCCTCCACCAGCCGGGGCACGTCCCGCAGGACGGGCTGGGGCCGGTCCTCCTCGTCGGCGTCCTCGGCGCGCAGCAGCAGGATGACCTCGCGCAGCTCGTCGAGCGCCTGGTGCACCCCGGCGCGGATCACCCCGGCCGCGTGCGACAGCTTCTCCGGCGGGGCGTCCGGCCGGTACTCCAGCGCTCCCGCGTAGGTCGCCAGCAGCGACAGCCGGTGGGCGAGCACGTCGTGCATCTCCCGGGCGATCCGGGTCCGCTCGGCCATGCGCGCCTCGGCGACCCGCCGGCCCTGCTCGGCCTCGGCGCGCCTGGCCCGCTCGCGCAGCGACATCAGCAGCTCCCGGCGCGCCCGCGCCAGCGCGCCCCAGCCGACCATCGCGCCGTAGCCGAGGGCGATGAGCAGCAGCCACCAGCCGAAGGAGATGCCCCGGTTCGGCTGCCACAGCCCCTGCGCGACGTGCGCCGCGATCCCCGCCGCGCCGACCAGCGTCGCCACCCGGAACGGGCGCCGCTGCGCGACCTGCAGCACGCCGATGCTGGCCGCCGGGGTGGCGGTGGGGGACAGCGCCGCCAGCACGGTCAGCGCCATGGCGACGCCCACCGGCCGCCAGAGCAGAAGCGGTGACAGCAGCCAGCTCGCCAGGGCGACCGCGATGTCGAGGGCCAGGACGGCGCCGGTCACGCCCGCGCTGAAACGGCCCCACAGCGTCAGCGCGCCCAGCGCGCCCGCCACCGAGGCGACGCAGGCCGCGGACCACAGCAGGCGCCGCGCGCCGTGTCCCGCCTGGTGGAACGTCTCACTCACGGGCCGAGGCTAGCCGCAGGGCCCGCGCGCCGACACCGACCAAAGTCGGTGCCCGCCCGTCCTCTCGGCGGCGGCGAGCCGCCGGTCCCCGCCTGACCGGCCACCGAGCACGAGGGCCGGACGGAGCGGCCGCTTTCACCAGGCGGTGGCGCTGACCAGGCCGCACTCGTAGGCGATGATCACTAGCTGGGCGCGGTCGCGAGCGCGGAGCTTCGTGAGCAGGCGGCCGATGTAGGTCTTCACGGTGGCCAGGCTCAGGTGCAGGTGGTCGGCGATCTCGGTGTTGGACAGGCCGCGGGCGACCAGGGCGAGGACCTGGCGTTCCCGGTCGGTGACGCCGTCGAGGGCGCGCGGGAGCGGGCTCGCGGTCCGGGGCTGGCGGGTGAACTCGGCGATGAGGCGGCGGGTGACCGTGGGCGCCAGGAGCGCCTCGCCGGCGGCCACGACGCGGACGGCGTTGAGCAGGTCGGTCGGTGGAGTGTCCTTGAGCAGGAAGCCGGCGGCGCCGGCGCGCAGGGCCGCGAAGACGTGGGCGTCCAGGTCGAACATGGTCAGCATGAGCACTCGGACGTCCGCGGTGTCGGCGGCCTGGTGGATCAGGCGGGTGGCCTCGATGCCGTCCAGGTGGGGCATGCGCACGTCCATCAGGACGACGTCGGGCCGCAGCGCGCGGGCGAGTTCGACGGCCTCGGCCCCGGTGGCGGCCTCGCCGACGACGGTGAGGTCGGAGGTGGTTTCGAGGAGGGCACGGAAGCTGCCGCGCAGCAGGGCCTGGTCGTCGGCGACCAGGACGCGGACCGGTTCGGTCACCGCCCGCCGCCCTGGGAGTAGGGGAGTGTGGCCGTGACCGCGAAGCCGCCCCCGGGACGGGGCTGGGCGCTGAACGTGCCGCCGTACATCGCGGTGCGTTCCCGCATCCCGACCAGTCCGTGCCCGCCAGGACCCGGTGCGGGAGCCGTGCGGGCCGTCCCGTCGTCCACCACCTGGATCCCCACCTGGTGGGATGAGATGTCCACCGTGACCCGGCAGCGGGCTGGAGCCGCGTGCTTGGCCACGTTGGTGAGGGCCTCCTGCACGATCCGGTAGACGGTGAGCCGCAGGGATTCGGGAAGCTCGTGCTCACCGGACACCGCCAGCTCGACCTCCACCCCGGCGGCCCGGACGCGTTCGGCCAGGTCCTCCAGGCCGTCGGCGCCAGGTCGGCTGAGATCGGTGCCCGGCGCGCCGTCGCGGCGCAGCATCTGGAGCAGGCGCCGCATCTCGGCCAGGGCCTCGCGGCTGGTCGTCTCGATCACCCGCAGCGCCTGGAGGGCCTCCTCGGGACGCGCCTCGGCGATGTGGTTGGCGACCCCCGCCTTGACGGCGATCAGGCCCATGCCGTGCGTGACCACGTCGTGCAGTTCTCGGGCGATCCGCAGCCGCTCGTCGGCCAGGGTCTGGCGCGCCCGCTGCTCCTGCACGCACGCGGCGTGCCACCTGCGGCGCCGCAACAGGTGGCCGGCCAGCCAGCCGAGGGCGGGCAGCAGCCAGGCGGCGGCCGTCCAGC
>NZ_JBFARL010000335.1:0-4854 GCF_040674655.1 Actinomadura sp. NPDC049753
TGCGGCCTGCGGCGACGCCCGCGGCATGACGCGCACGCGGGCCACCCGCCGGCCCTCCATCCGGGCCACCGCGAGCCGGCGCCCGCCGGCGTCCACCGAGTCGCCCTCGGCGGGCACGCGGCGCAGCACCGCCATGATGTGCCCGGCGACCGTCTCGTACGGCCCGGCCGGCAGCCGGATGCCGGTCTCGGCGGCGAAGTCGTCCAGGTTGAGCAGGCCGTCGACCTCGACCACCCCGCCGTGCAGGCGCCGTGCCTGCGCGTCCTGGACATCATATTCGTCGCGGATGTCGCCGATGAGCTCCTCCAGGAGGTCCTCCAGCGTGACGATGCCGGCGACGCCGCCGTACTCGTCCATGACGATCGCCAGGTGGCAGCCCTCGCGGCGCATCTCCGACAGCGCCGGCAGCACCCGCTTGGAGGACGGCAGGAATTTCACCGGACGCACCAGACCGCCCACCGGCCCGTCGCCCGGGGCGTCCGGGGCGGGCCCGTCCGGCAGGACGGGCGCCAGCAGGTCGCGGATGTGCACGAACCCGATCACCTCGTCGTGGGAGTCGCGGCAGACGGGGAACCGCGAGTGCGGGCTGCCGGCGGCGATCCGGGCGGCGGCGGCCAGCGGGAGCGCGGCGTCCAGGAACTCCACCTCGGTGCGGGGGACGAGGACCTCGCGCAGCGGCCGCTCCCCCGCCGCGAACACCTCCCCGATCAGCGCCCGCTCGTCCGGGGTGAGCTGCGTGTTCTGGGCGACCAGCGTCCGCATCCGCTCCGCGGTGATCTCCCCGCGCAGCGCGCCCGGGTCGCCGCCCGACAGCCGCACGACGAGGTGGGTCGAGCTCGACAGCAGCCGCACCAGGGGGCGGGCGAGCGCTCCCGCTGGCCCCACGGGCGGCCGGGACGGCGTCCGGTCCATGGGTTCAGCCTTCCCCGTTCGGCGTTCCGGATAGCCTGGGCGGACCCCCTAGCCTGGACGCGCCCCGCCGTCCTGATCATCGTGAACCGGCCGAGAGGCTCGTCGTGGAGGTCCGTCAGTGAAGCTGCTCGTCACCGGAGGCGCCGGCTATGTCGGCAGCGTCGTCTCCGCTCTGCTGCTGGAGGCGGGGCACGAGGTCGTCGTGCTCGACGATCTGTCCACCGGGCACGCGGACGCGGTGCCCGAGGGCGCACGGCTGGTGCGCGGCACGCTGCGCGACACGGCGGCGGAGGTGCTCGGCGGCGCCGGGTTCGGCGCCGTGCTGCACTTCGCGGCCCGCTCGCTCGTCGGGGAGTCCGTCGAGAAGCCCGGCCTGTACTGGGACAAGAACCTCGGCGAGTCCCTCGCCCTGCTGGAGGCGATGCGCGTCGCGGGCGTGCCCCGGATCGTGTTCTCCTCGACCGCCGCGACCTACGGCGAGCCGGAGTCGACGCCGATCCTGGAGACCGACCCGACCCGTCCGACCAACCCCTACGGGGCGTCCAAGCTGGCGATCGACACGGCCCTCGCCGAGTACGCGCGGCTGCACGGGATCGGCGGGGTGTCGCTGCGGTACTTCAACGTGGCCGGCGCGTACGGGCGGCTCGGCGAGCGGCACACGGTCGAGACCCACCTGATCCCGAACGTGCTGAAGATCGCGTTGGGCGGCGGCGGCGCCGTGAAGATGTTCGGCGACGACTACCCGACCCCGGACGGCACCTGCGTCCGCGACTACATCCACGTGACCGACCTCGGCCGCGCGCACCTGCTCGCGCTGGACGCCTGCGAGCCCGGCCGCCACGAGATCTTCAACCTGGGCAGCGGCACCGGCAACTCCGTCCGCGAGGTCGTCGAGGTCTGCCGCGAGGTCACCGGCCGCGACATCCCCGCTGAAGTCGCACCACGCCGCCCCGGCGACCCGGCCGTGCTGGTGGCCTCCTCGGAGAAGATCCAGGCGCGGCTCGGCTGGAAGCCCGAACGCGATCTGCGCACCATGGTCGGCGACGCGTGGACCTTCCTGCGCTCCCGATGAGCGGCGCGCTCAGCGAGAGCTTCGCCGAGGCGTTCGGGCGGGCGCCGGAGGGCGTGTGGCGCGCGCCCGGCCGGGTCAACCTGATCGGCGAGCACACCGACTACAACGACGGCTTCGTCCTGCCGTTCGCGCTCCCGCGCGGCGTCTCGGTCGCCGCCGCCCGCCGCGACGACGGCGTGGTGGAGGTCCGCTCGCTGCAGGCCGGCACCGCCGTCACCGCGCCCGTGGACGGCGGGACGGTCGCCTCCGAGAACTGGCCCGCCGACCGGGAGTGGGCCGCGTACCCGGTCGGCGTCGCGCGCGTGCTGCGCGAGCACGGGACGGGCGGCGCGTCCCTGCTGATCGACTCGGACCTCCCGCAGGGCGCGGGCCTCTCCTCGTCCGCCGCCCTGGAGTGCGCGACGGCGCTGGCGCTGTGCGACCTGCACGGCGTGGAGATCGACCGTCCCGCGCTGGCCCGGCTGGCGCAGCGCGCCGAGAACGAGCAGGTCGGCATGCCCTGCGGCCTCATGGACCAGTCGGCGTCGCTGCTGTGCACGCCCGGCCGCGCGCTGATGCTCGACTGCCGCAGCGGTCTGTCGTCGCAGGTCCCGTTCGACCCGGCCGCCTCGGGCATGGTCCTGCTGGTGGTCGACACGCGGGCCTCGCACGCGCTGACGGGCGGCGACTACGGCCGCCGCCGCGCGGAGTGCGAGGAGGCCGCGTCCCTGCTCGGCGTCGAGGCGCTGCGCGACGTCAAGGACCTCGCCGCCGCCCTCGCGGCGCTGCGCGACCCCGTCCTGCGCCGCCGCGTCCAGCACGTCGTCACCGAGAACCACCGCGTCGAGGCGGCCGTCGGGCTGCTGCGCGCCGGCGCCCTCCCCGAACTCGGCGCCATGCTGAACGCCTCGCACCTGTCCCTGCGCGACCAGTTCGAGGTCTCCTGGCCCGAGGCCGACGCCGCCGTCGACGCCGCGGTGCGCGCGGGCGCCCGGGGCGGCCGCATGGTGGGGGGCGGCTTCGGCGGCTCCGCCATCGTCCTCACCCCGGCCGCGCGGGCCCAGAAGGTGCGGGACGCGATCACGGCCGCCTACGCCGGCCGCGGCTGGACGGCCCCGGAGTTCCTGGAGGCGCCCCCCTCCGAGGGCGCCCACCGCGTCAGCTGAGGGCCGACTTGAGGTCGTCGTGCAGGCGGGTGGCCTCTTCCGCTGCGTCGGTCTCGTCCAGGGTGGTGAAGCCGTCGGCGGCGGCCGCGGCGTGCGCGGCGGCCTCGGGGAGGCGGCCGACCTGGGCGAGGACGCGGGCCTGGTCGTAGGAGACGAGGGCGGTCTCCCAGACGCGGGCGGGCTCGTTGTCCGGGGGCAGCCCCGCCAGGGCCGCGCGGGCCGTGTCCATGACGGCGACGGCCTCGTCGGCGTCGCCGCTCCACAGCAGGCACATCGCGGCGCGGCGGCGGGTGCGGACCACCCCGTAGGGGTCGCCCGCCTTCTCGTTGGCCTCGGCGGCCTCGGCGAACCGGGCGGCGGCCTGGGCGTCCCTGTCGAGGGCGGTCAGGACGCCCCCGGCCTCCTCCAGGAAGTGCGCGACGGCGTCGTGGCGGCCGTCCCGCGCGGCGTCCTCGGCGAGGTCGGCGAACGTCGCGGCGGCGTCCTCCTCGCCCATCTCCTTCTGCGCGTGCGCGAGGATCAGGCGGCAGCGCCGGGCGGGGTCGCCGTCCAGCCCGGGCAGCGCCTCCTCGGCGGTCTCGGCGGCCTCCAGGTGGCGGCCCACGGCCAGGTACGCGGCGGCGAGGTCCACGCGGAGGTGGACGGCCTGCTCGTGCATGCCCTCGGCCGTCCAGGCCGCGATGGCCTCGGCGAGGTCGGCGACGGCGTCGGCCGGCCGGTCGGCGGCGAGGAGCGCCAGGCCGCGGTCGCAGTGCGCCACCGCGCGCATCGGCGACGGGGGCAGCGCGGCGATCACCTCGTCGAGCAGGGCGAACACCTCCTCGTCCGGGCCGGTCTCCCCGCGGGCCAGGGTGCGGGCGAGCAGCAGGCCGGGCGAGGCGACCGTCTCCGGCTCGCCGGAGACGCGCGCCGCGTCGGCGGAGCGGCGCAGCGCCGCCACCGCCTCGCCGGTGTCGCCGGTCCGCAGGAGCGCCTGCCCCCGCAGGAACCACAGCTCACCGGCGCGGTCGGGCGCGTCGCCGGCGTCGATCCGGTCCAGCGCGGCGAGGGCCTCCTCGGGGCGGTCCAGCCCGAGGTGCGCGGTGGCGAGGCGGAGCAGCGCGGCCGTGGCGTCGCCGTCCTCCCCCGGATGCGCGGTGAGGTGCTCGGCGGACGCGATCACCTGCTCCAGGCCGCCCTCGTCGCCGAGGTCGACGCGCATCGCGCCGAGGCGGCCGAGCGCGCGGTGCCGGCGCGTCTCCTCGCCCAGCTCCGCGTACAGCCGGGAGGCCTCCTCCCAGCACCGCGCGGCGCCCTGGCCGTCGCCCTCGACGGCCAGTTCGACGCCCCGGCCGTCCAGGCGGCGGGCCTTCTGGAAGGGCGTCGGCTCGGTGGTCTCGGCGACGGCGTCGAACCGCCGGAAGGCCGCGAGCATCCCGGGCAGGTCGCCGTCGGCGCGGCGCCGGTCCACCAGGTCGAGCAGCTCGCCGAGATCGTCCATGGACGCGAGGGCGCCGGCGGAGGCGGAGTCGTCCGCGGAGGGGTTCCGCGGGGCGGGGGCGGGCGCGGGGCGGCGGTGGTGGGGGGCCAGCGGCAGGAAGTCGACGACCGGCTCGGCCTCCAGCGTGGCGCGCACCTTGTCGCCCTGGTGGGACGTGCCGTTGCGGGCGTCGAACCGGGCCGCCAGCGCCGTCGCGCGCTCGGCGAGCTCGGCGCGCAGCTCGGGCAGGGGCACGTCGGCCGCGG
>NZ_JBFARL010000336.1:0-4783 GCF_040674655.1 Actinomadura sp. NPDC049753
CACCGCCTGCGCACCCCCACCGGCCTGGACGGCGAACCGATCCCGGTCGACCTCGCCGCCAACGCCGCCAGCCTCGGCGCCGACGTCATCCGCGCGGACACCTCCACGGACTTGCGGGACGCGCTCCAGCAGGCGCGCAAGTCCCCGAGGACGACGGTCATCCACATTGAGACGAACCCCTTGGCGGAGACCCCCGACAGTGCGGCATGGTGGGACGTCCCGGTCGCGGAGGTGTCGGCGCTGGACTCCACCCGGGAGGCCCGCGCCCGATATGAAAGGGATAGGCGTACGCGCCGTCATCATCTGTGATCAACTCCTCAGACCGACCATTCGGGGAGAAACGGAGAGCAGCCGATGAGAGGCGTTTTCGCGCGTGGGACGTCCAGGGGCCTGGCGGTGCTGGCCGCCGCGGGGCTGCTGGCGCTGAGCGCCTGCAGCAGCTCGGGCGGCAAGAAGTCCGAGGAGACCCCGGAGGGCGCCGGCCCCCGGTTGAAGATCGCGATGGTCACGCACTCCGGCGCGGGCGACACCTTCTGGGACATCGTCCAGAAGGGGGCGAAGGCCGCCGCCGCCAAGGACAACGTCGAGTTCCTCTACTCCGCCGACCCGGACGGCGGCAAGCAGGCCCAGCTCGTCCAGGCCGCGCTCGACAAGAAGGTCGACGGCATCATCGTCACCCTCGCCAAGCCGGACGCGATGAAGGACGTGCTGGCCCGCGCCGCGGCCGCGAAGGTGCCGGTCGTGTCGATCAACTCCGGCGCCGAGGAGTCGGCGAAGCTCGGCGCGGTCGCGCACTTCGGGCAGGACGAGTCGATCGCCGGTGAGGCGGCCGGCACCGAGCTGGCGAAGATCGGCGCCAAGAAGGCGCTGTGCGTCGTCCACGAGCAGGGCAACGTCGGCCTGGAGGACCGCTGCGCCGGCGCGAAGAAGACGTTCGGCGGAGACCTGGAGAACCTGTTCGTCCAGGGCACCAACATGCCGGAGGTGAAGTCGTCCATCACGGCCAAGCTCCAGGCCGACAAGAGCATCGACGGGATCCTGACGCTCGGCGCCCCGTTCGCCGCGACCGCCGTCGACGCGGTCAAGGAGACCGGGAGCAAGGCCAAGGTCGGCACGTTCGACCTGAACAAGGACCTCATCGCCTCGATCAACTCCGGCGCGATCGAGTTCGCCGTCGACCAGCAGCCCTACCTGCAGGGCTACGGGGCCGTCGACGAGCTGTGGCTGCTGAAGAACAACGGCAACGTGCTCGGCGGCGGCCGGCCCGTGCTGACCGGGCCCGCGATCGTGACCAAGCAGAACGCGGCGCAGCTGGAGGCGTTCGCGAACCGGGGGACGCGATGACCCAGGCGGTGGCCGGGCCGCCGGCGGCCCGCCCCGACGAGCGCCTGGCCCGGCGGTCGCCCGTGCGGCGGCTGCTGGGCCGCCCGGAGCTCGGCGCGCTGCTCGGCGCGGTGGCGCTGTTCGCGTTCTTCTCGATCGTCGCGGACGCCTTCCTGCGCGCCGGCTCGTTCTCCACCGTGCTGTACGCGGCCTCGACGTTCGGGATCATGGCGGTCGGGGTGTCGCTGCTGATGATCGGCGGCGAGTTCGACCTGTCCGCCGGGGTGATGGTGACGTCCTCGGCGCTGATCGCCGCGCTGACCGCCTACCAGTTCACGCTGAACGTGTGGGCGGGCGTGGTGATCTCGCTGGTGCTGACGCTGGCGCTCGGCATGGTGAACGGCGTCCTGTACGTCCGGACGCGGCTGCCGAGCTTCATCATCACGCTCGCCACGTTCTTCATGCTCGCGGGCCTGAACCTCGGCGTGACGAAGGCGCTCACCGGCAACGTCGCGAGCGACTCCGTCCGCGACATGGACGGATTCGCCTCCGCCCGCGCGATCTTCGCCTCCGACGTGGACGTGCTCGGCGTCAACGTCAAGGTGACCGTGTTCTGGTGGCTGGCGTTCACGGCGATCGCCACCTGGCTCCTGCTGCGCACCCGCCTCGGCAACTGGATCTTCGCGGTGGGCGGGGCCGCCGGCAGCGCCCGCGCGGTCGGCGTCCCCGTCGACCGGGTGAAGATCGGCCTGTTCATGGGCGTGGCGTTCTGCGCGTGGTTCTCCGGGATGCACCTGGTGTTCGCGTTCGCGACCGTCCAGTCGGGGGAGGGCGTCGGCAACGAGTTCCTCTACATCATCTGCGCGGTCATCGGCGGGTGCCTGCTCACCGGCGGGTACGGGTCGGCGGTCGGCGCGGCGATCGGGGCGTTCATCTTCGGCATGACGAACAAGGGCATCGTGTACGCCGAGTGGAACCCCGACTGGTTCCGGTTCTTCCTCGGCGCGATGCTGCTGGTCGCCACCGTGGTCAACCTGGTGGTGCGGCGCAGAGTGGAGCGGTCGCCATGACGGACGCGAAGGAGGCGCCGCTCATCAGGCTCAGCGGCGTCGGCAAGAACTACGGCAACGTCATCGCGCTGCGCGACGTCGACCTGGAGGCCTCCGCGGGCGAGGTCACCTGCGTCCTCGGCGACAACGGGGCCGGCAAGTCCACGCTCATCAAGGTCGTCGCCGGGCTGCACCGCCACGACACCGGCACCTACGAGGTGCGGGGCGAGGAGGTGAGCTTCGGCTCGCCCCGCGACGCGCTCGACCGCGGCATCGCGACCGTCTACCAGGACCTCGCGGTCGTCCCGCTCATGCCGGTCTGGCGCAACTTCTTCCTCGGTTCGGAGAAGCGGGGCCGTTTCGGAGGCATGGACGTCAGGTCGATGCGCGCGACCACCCACCGGGAGATGGCCGCGATGGGCATCGACCTGCGCGACGTCGACCAGCCCATCGGGACCCTGTCGGGCGGCGAGCGGCAGTGCGTGGCCATCGCCCGCGCCGTCCACTTCGGTGCCAAGGCGCTCGTCCTGGACGAGCCCACCGCCGCCCTCGGCGTCAAGCAGGCCGGGGTGGTGCTGCGCTACATCGTGCAGGCGCGGGAGCGGGGCCTCGCGGTCGTCTTCATCACCCACAACCCGCACCACGCCTACCCGGTCGGCGACCGCTTCCTGATCCTGAACCGCGGGCGCGGCATCGGGTACCACACCAAGGAGGAGATCACCCGCGAGGAGCTCACCGGCCTCATGGCGGGCGGGGGCGAGCTTGAGGAGCTCGCCCACGAACTCGACGCGGCGGGCTCGTCCGCCGCCGCCGCGCGGATGGCGAAGGAGGCCGAGAGCCTGGGCCTCACCGGCGACTGACGGCCCCCCGGGCCGCTTCGGCGGCCCGGGGCGGTCCTCACCCCGGCCCGGGGCGGCGCCGGCTCGGGGCGGGCGCACGCTCCGCGAACCGAGACCGCGAAACCGTGGCGGATCACGCAGCGCGATGCCACACTCACAGAGCCGTGAAGACCAATCTCCCAGCCGAGCCCAACGCCTTCGTCGGCCGCGAACGCGACGCCGCCGACCTCGGCAGGCTGCTGGAGGGCATGCGGGCCGTCACCCTGTGCGGGGCGGGCGGGATCGGCAAGACGCGGCTCGCGCTGCACGTCGCGCAGGCGGTCCTCGACGCGTCCCCGGAGGCCGGTGCGCACGACGGGGGCGTCTGGTTCGTGGAACTGGCCGACGTCCGCCCGGACGGGACGACCGAGCCCGTCGCGCGGCGCGTCGCCGCGGCCCTCGACGTGGCCGAGGAGGACGGCCGGCCGCTCACCGAGACGCTCGCCGACGCGCTGCACGCGCCGCCGGTCCTGCTCGTGCTGGACAACTGCGAGCACGTCGTCGAGGCGTGCGCGAAGCTCACCGGCCTGCTGCTGGCCCGCTGCCCGCGGCTGCGGATCCTCGCCACCAGCCGGGAGCCGCTGCGGATGGCGGGGGAGAACGTGTGGCGGGTGCCGCCCCTGGAGCCGGACGAGGCGGTCCGGCTGTTCCTGGAGCGCGCCAACGCGGCGCGGCCCGGGTTCGCCGTGTCCGAGGCCGTCCACGAGGTCACCCGGGCCCTCGACGGGATGCCGCTGGCGGTGGAGCTCGCCGCCGCCCGGGTCCGGGTGCTGTCGGCCGAGCAGATCGCGCGCCGCCTCGCCGACCGGTTCCGGCTGCTCAGCGCCGGGGACCGCACCGCCCCCGCCCGGCAGCGGACGCTGCGCGCCGCGATCGACTGGAGCCACGAGCTGCTGGACGGGCCGGAGCGCGTCCTCCTGCGGCGCCTGTCGGTCTTCGCGGGCTGGACGCTGGAGCAGGCCGAGCGCGTCTGCGCCGATCCCGCGCCGTCCGGCGGCGGCCCGGCGGGCGCCGCCCTGCCCGCCGACGACGTCCTGGACACGCTCACCGCCCTGGTCGACAAGTCCCTCGCGACGGTGACCGGGGAGACCGCCGGGGAGGTCCGGTTCCGGCTGCTGGACAGCATCCGCGAGTACGCGGCGGAGCGGCTCGCGGACGCCGGCGAGGAGGAGGAGTTCCGCGGGCGGCACCGCGACGCCGTCCTCGCCGACGCCGAACGCGACGGCGCGATCGCCCTCGGCGTCGAGCCCGCGCCCTGGGCGGACCGGGTGACGCTGTTCCAGCGGTACGACACCGAGCTCGGCAACGTCCGGGCCGCGCTGACCTGGTCGCTCGACCACGGCGACATCGCCGAGGGGCTGCGGCTGTGCACCGCCCTGCGGACGTTCTGGATCGCGCGCGGCCGCGTCGCCGAGTGGGCCGACCGGACCGACCGCTTCCTGGCCGCCGCCCGCGATCCCGGCCGGCGCGGTGCCGACGGTCGCGGTGCCGACGGTCGCGGTGTCGACCCGCGCGTCCTCGGCCCGGCGCTCG
>NZ_JBFARL010000337.1:0-4749 GCF_040674655.1 Actinomadura sp. NPDC049753
CGCGCGAGCCGAGCCGGCGCCGGCCGGCTGCGCCGACCGCACGGCGACCCTGCGGGCACTGGAGCGGATGACCGGGACGCACGGGCTCACCGGCGCCGCGGTGCGCGTCGACGATCCCGCGTGCGGGACGTGGACGGCCGGCAGCGGGGTGGCCGACCGCCGCACGGGGAGGCCGATGAGCGCGGACCTGCGCGTACGGGTCGCCAGCATCACCAAGACGTTCACGGCCGTCACCGTGCTCCAGCTGGCGCGGGAGGGCCGGATCTCGCTGGACGCCCCGGTCGAGCGCTACCTGCCCGGTCTGCTCGACCGGGGCGGCTACGACGGCCGGAAGATCACCGTGCGGAGCCTGCTGCGGCACACCAGCGGCCTGCCCGACCACATGGACACCTTCCCGGACTCGGACGGGTACCGCTTCCGGCACTTCGAGCCCGGAGAACTGGTCGACCGGGCGCTGACGCTCCCGCCGCCGGGGTCCGGCTGGCACTACTCGACCACCAACTACGTCATCGCGGGCCTCATCGCGGAGAAGGCGAGCGGGCACAGCCTGGAGGACGAGGTCCGCCGCCGGATCATCCGGCCGCTGCGGCTCCGCGACACCTACTGGCCGGGCGACCAGACCCGGATCAGGGGAGCGCACGCGCGCGGCTACCTGCGCGAGGAGCGCGACGGGACCGTCCGGTGGAGCGACTTCACCGAGATGAACACGACGGTGGCCTGGGCCGGGGGCGCGCTGATCTCCAGCCCCCGGGACCTGAACGCCTTCTTCGGCGCGCTGATGGGCGGCCGCCTGCTGCCCTCCGAGATGCTCGCCCAGATGCGCCAGACGGTCCCCGCCGACCCCGACCGCGTCTGGGACGGCGCGGCCTACGGCCTCGGCCTGATCGGGACACCGCTGCGCTGCGGCGGCGCCTGGTGGGGGCACGCCGGCGGCCTCGAAAGCTACATCACCGTCTCGGGCGTCGCGCCGTCCGGGCGCCGCGTGACGGTCGACCTCAACGAGAACCCGTCGACCAGGGAGGCGTTCGACGACCAGATGAAGCTCGTCGAGACGGCGTTCTGCGACGGGGCCGCCGCACCGGCCGCCGCGCCGACCGGCACGCTGACCGCAGCACCGGCGGCCGCTGCGACCGGGAAGGGCGGTCTCGCCCGCTTCTACGACCAGCGGCCGGACTGGAAGAAGTGCACCCTCGACGCCGGCGACGAGGTCGGCAAGGAGCTCGACGAGGCGGGCGCCCGGTGCGCGGACGTCACCGTCCCGCTCGACTACCGCCGCCCCGAGGGCCGCACCATCACCGTGGCGATCTCCCGCCTGAAGGCGTCCGACCGCGCCCACCGCGTCGGCACGATGATCCTCAACGGCGGAGGCCCGGGGCCCGCCCTCGACATGCCTCCCTACATGCGCTCCCTCATGGGGAAGGCCGGTCCCCGCTACGACCTGGTGGGGATGGACCCGCGCTCGCTCGGCCGCAGCGCCCCGGTCGACTGCCACGGGCCCTCCGGGACCTGGATCCGGTCGGCGGGGGAGAGCCGCAGCTCCTTCGACCGGTCCGCGGCGTTCGCCAAGGACCTCGCCGACCGCTGCGCGCGGACCGACACCGGCGTCCTGCCGCACATCAGCACGCGCAACATCGCCCGCGACATGGACATCGTCCGGGGGGCGCTCGGCGAGCGGAAGGTCTCCTACAACGGCGCGTCCTACGGCACCTACCTCGGGTCCGTGTACGCGACGATGTTCCCCGGCCGCCTCGACCGCGTCGTCCTCGACAGCTCGGTCGACCCGACCCGCTTCGGCCCGCGCCTGCTGGCCGGCACCGAGGGCGCCAACGATCACGCGCTCGCCGCGTGGGCCGCGTGGGCGGCGAAGCGCGACGCGGCCTACGGCCTCGGCGGCACCCGCGCCGAAGTCCTCGGCACCGTGCGCGGACTCGTCAGGGCGGCCGCCAGGAAGCCCCTCGCCGTCGGGCCGTACCGCGTGGACGACACCATGCTGCCGGTCGTGCTGTTCAACGACCTCGGCACCGACGAGGACCAGCCCAGGGCCGTGCTGGCGGAGTCGCTGCGCGTTTTCGCCAAGGCCGCGGCGGGGGAGAGCGTCCAGCCGACCAAGGAACTGGACGAGGAACTGGCGTTCCTGCTCACCGGCGCCGAATCGGTGTACGGGAGCGGGCAGACCGCGATCATCTGCGGGGACGCGGCGGCGCCGCGCGATCCGGAGTCCTACCGGCGCGACATCGAGCGGAACCGGGCGGCCAGCCCGCTGTTCGCGCCCCTGACCCGCAACGTCAACCCGTGCGCGTTCTGGCCGGCGCGGCCCGCGGAGCGGCCGACCGAGGTCGGCGGGCGGCTGCCCGCTCTCATGGTGGCCGCGACCGGGGACACCCGCACGATCTACGCGAGCAACCAGGTGCTGCACGGGCTGCTGCGCGGATCGCGGATGATCACGCTGGACGCCGACGTCCACGCGCCCTACCAGCGCGGCTACCCGAACGCCTGCGTCAGGGACACGGTCAACGGCTACCTGCTGACCGGCCGCCTTCCCGCGCGGGACCTCACCTGCGCCTGAGGCGGCGGCGCCCCTCCTGGAGGTGCCGGGGCGGGCCGACCCGACATCGGGCGGCCCGGCCCGGCGCCGCACCGCCCGGTCAGCCGGACTTGGCCACGGTGAGCAGCACCGCGGCGTCCTCCAGCGCCTCCAGGCTGTGCCGCGCGTCCGGGATGATCAGCAGGTCCCCGGCGATGCCGTCCCAGGAGTCCTGGCCGGCCACCAGCCGGACGCGGCCCTGCATGACCAGGACCGTCGCCTCGCCGGGGCTCTCGTGCTCCGCCAGCTCCGTGCCCGCCGTCATGGCGATCAGCGTCTGGCGCAGGACGTGCTCGTGCCCGCCGTAAACGGTCTCGGCGCCGCGCCCGGTCGAGGCGGCGGCGGCGCGCTTCATCAGGTCCCGGACCCGTGCGTCCAACGAGAGCTTCTGCATGGCACCAAGTGTGCCAGTGGGGTCGCGGACGGCGCCGGTGGCCTCAGGTGAGGGGCTTGCCCATG
This sequence comes from Actinomadura sp. NPDC049753, assembly GCF_040674655.1. NCBI lineage: Bacteria > Bacillati > Actinomycetota > Actinomycetes > Streptosporangiales > Thermomonosporaceae > Actinomadura > Actinomadura sp. NPDC049753. Next base: position 3,044 of record NZ_JBFARL010000337.1, read on the forward strand.
ACCGGCTCGCCCACGGCGCCGTCCTTCAGCCAGGCGTCCCAGGACTTCGCCCACGGCGTCGGCCCGTTCCCGAACTGGAGCCGCCGCGACGTGCCGGTCACCTTCACCACGTCGCCCCGGTTGGTGAAGTCGTAGAACCACTTGGCGTCGCCCGGGGAGGCGTTCACGCACCCGTGGCTGACGTTGTCGTTGCCCTGCGCGTCGGTCGACCACGGCGCCGAGTGGACGAACGTCCCGCTGTAGGTGAGCCGGACGTTCCACTTCGTCGGGATCCGGTACTCGCCGGGGTCGCCGGTGGTGGCCGAGTCCATGACGATGTGCGCCGCCTTCTCCTGCGCGATCATGGTGCCGCTGTAGCTGTCGTGGCCCGGCTTGCCGAGGCTCACCTTCATCGTCCGCACCGTCCTGCCGCCGTCGGTGACCGTCGCGCGGTGCTTCTTGGCGTCGACGGTGGTGATGTGACGCGGCCCGACGGTGAAGCCGACGGTGCGGTCCTTCATCCCGTACATGCCCCCGCCGGCGTTCAGCCCCGCCAGGTGCGCGACGACCTCCACCTTCTGCCCCGACGGCCAGTAGTCGCGGGGCCGGAAGTCGACCTCCTTGTCGCCGACCCAGGACCAGGCGCCCTCGACCGGCTTGGACATGCGGACCTCGAGGGCCTTCTCCACCGCCGCCTTGCCGGCCTTGGTGCTCACCGGCTTGGACAGCAGCAGCTGGACGGGCATGCCGACGCCGACGGTCTCGCCGTCCAGCGGCGACATGCCGCTCTCCAGCTTCTTGCGCGGCGTCAGCGTAGTGAACGTGGACGTCGTCGTGGCCTGCTTGCCGCCGTCCCCGGTGGCCTTGGCCGTCACCGTGTACGTCGTGGACGGCCGCAGCGTCCACGACGACGTCCACGACTTCTTGTCGGGGGCGAGCTTTCCTGCGGCCTTCGCGCCCTTCTTGCCGTAGGCGAGGGTCACGCTCGTGAGCGTGCCGTTGTCCGCCGTGACGGTGACAGGTTTGTCCGGTGCCGCCTGCCGCGTCCCGGTGGCGGGCGTGACGGCGAGCTTCACCGCGTCCCCGGCCTTGCCGCCGTCACCGCCCTTTCCTCCGCCGCCACCGGACGAGCAGCCCGCGGCGGCGATCACCACCGCTCCGGCGACCGCCGCTCCCACCGTCCCGGTCCGACCCTTGAGCACCTGAGAACTCCTCACGCTCGACGCGGGTTTTCCCTTGGTGAAGGTATGCACGCTTTCGGGCGAGGCATGCGGGAGCGCCGCTACTGTTCAGTCTTCTCCCAGGTGTACGGGCCTTTCCTCAGGCGGGGTTCAAGGGGTGGTCACGCGCCCCGTACCCGGCGGGAGCTCGGCCGCGGCGGCCCGGTCGAGCAGGAACAGCGTCCGGCTCCGCCCGCGGGCCCCCGCGCACGGGACGTGGAACGGGTCCGCGTCCGGCGCCAGCCCGAGCCCGATGGCCTTCGCCTTGGACTCGCCCGCCGCCAGCAGCCACACCTCGTCCGCGGCGCGCAGGGAGGGGAACGTCAGCGAGATCCGGGTCGGGGGCGGCTTCGGGGCGCCCCGCACCGCCGCCACCGATCCCTCGTCGCGCATGATGCCCAAGCTCGCCCTCGGGCATCACGAACAGCGAGACGGCGACCATCACCAGCGGGTTGGAGTGGTCGGCGGTCAGCGCGTGCCTCCAGTCGGTGACCAGTCCCGGGTCGG
>NZ_JBFARL010000338.1:0-4747 GCF_040674655.1 Actinomadura sp. NPDC049753
GGCGGCGGCCACGGCCAGTGCCAGCAGCACGGTGACGGCGGAGCCGGCGAGGCCCGCGGGCGTCCAGGGCTCGGCGGGCGGCGCGTGGGGGCGGGTGAGGTGGCCGTCCAGGACGAGGGCGGCGTAGGCGTCGCGGTCGGCGAACAGCGCGGCGGCGTCGGCGACGGGGCCGCCGGGCAGCAGCCCGATGGCCAGGCCGGCGGCCAGCAGCGCGACGGCGGGCGCGACCATGACCCAGGGGATGGACGTGAGGGTGACGGGCGTCTCGGGTCCTTCGTGCTCGTCCTCGTCCGCGGCTCCGTTCTCGCCGGGGTCGCGGCGCGGGGGCATGCCGCGCCACACCACGAGCCACACGCGCAGGACCGCTCCGGCGGTGACGGCGGAGGCGGCGACGGACAGGGGCGTGAACCACCACCAGCCCTGCTCCAGGACGGCGTGCTCGGTGACCGAGTGCCCGGCGAACAGCCCCGAGGGCGGGAGCCCGGCCAGGCACAGCGCTCCGATGAGGACGACGGCGCCGGTGACGGGCATGACGCGTCCGCGTCCGCGCAGGTCGCGGGTGTCGACGCTCTGGTACCGGTTCAGCAGCGCCCCGGCGGCGAGGAACAGCGCGCCCTTCACGCCGGCGTGCCCGGCCAGGTAGTAGGCGGTGCCCGACAGCGCCGCGGGGGTGCCGGCGGCGACGCCGACCAGCAGCAGCCCGGCATGGCTGATCGTGGAGTAGGCCAGCAGCCGCTTGATGTGGTGCTGCAGGACGCACATGACCGCGCCGAGCAGCGCCGCGGCGGCGCCGAGGACGGCGACGGCGCGCAGCGGCACCAGTCCGGGGAACACGGCCCAGTAGGTCCGCGCGACCCCGTACACGCCGAGTTCGACCATGACGCCGGAGAACAGGACGCAGACGGGGGTGGGGGCGACGGCGTGGGCGTCGGCGAGCCAGAAGTGGAAGGGGACGGCGGCGGCCTTGACCAGGTAGCCGGTGCAGATGAGCACGAAAGCGGCGGTGATCAGGGCGCCCGGGCGGCCGTGGTGGCCGGCGCCGGTGAGCTGGCGGCCGATGGCGGCCAGTCCGAGCTGCCCGGTGCGGCCATAGACCAGGGCGATGCCGGCGAGGGCGAGGTAGGCGCCCAGGGACTGGACGATGCCGAAGTTGAGGGCGCCGTGGACGGTGGCGGGCTCCTCGGAGCGGTAGCCGGTGAGCGCGAACGCCACGACGCTCATCAGCTCGAAGAACACGAAGGCGTCGAACAGGTCGCCGGTGTAGACGAACGCGCACATGGAGGCCAGGAACAGCAGGATGAGCGCGTGGAAGATCGCCTGGATCTCGGTGAAGTAGCGCCAGGAGAACGCCAGGGCGGCCAGGGTGAGGGCGGCGGCGACGCAGGCGAGCGCGGCGGCGAGGGGGTCGGCGGCCAGGGGGATGCCGACGCCGGTGGCCGGGCCCCAGCCGCCGAGCCAGGTGACCTGGGGGCGGTGGGGGGCGCGGGCGAGGGTGAGGGCGGTCAGGGCGGTGACGGCGGCGGCGGTGGCCAGGGCGGTGACGTCGACGGCGGGGCGCGGCAGCCACCGTCCGGTGGCGGCGAGCAGGGCGGCGACCAGGACGGGCAGCGCGACGGTGGCCTGCAGGATCACGGTTCGAGGGGGCGCAGGGCGCCGGGGTCCAGGGTGCCGCGCCGTTTGGCGACCTGGACGGCCAGGGCGAGCAGCAGCGCGGTGACGGTGGCGCCGACGACGATGTCGGTGAGGGTCATGGCCTGGACGACGGGGTCGGTGACGGGTCCGCCGGCGGGGGGCGGCGGGCGGTCGGAGAACACCGGGGCGGTGGCGCCGGAGCGGTAGCCGATGGCCAGCAGCAGCACGTAGGTGCCGGACTGGGTGACCGACAGGCACACCACGGCGTGCACGAGGTCGCGGGTGGTGACGATGCCGTAGAGGCCGACGAGCATGATCCAGCCGGCGGCCAGGTAGGGGACGGTGCTCATGCGGGCTCCCGCGGGTCGCCGGTCCCGGGGTGCTCGCGGACCAGGAGTGCCTGTTCGAAGAACTTGCCGAGCAGCAGGACCGAGGCGCAGCCGACCTCGATCCCGACGGCGGTGTTGAGGGCGGGGACGCGCTCGGCGGGGGAGGCTCCGGAGGCGGCCATGGCCAGCAGGACGAACGCGGCGGCGGCGACGGCCTCGGCGGACTCGAACACCGGGATGGGCCGCAGCCGCTGCAGGGCGGGGTAGTCGCCGGCCAGGTAGAGCAGGTGGATCGCGGTGCCGAGGATGACGCCGCCCTGGAAGCCGCCGCCGGGGGACTGGGCGCCGTGCGCGACGATGTAGACGCCGGTGAGCAGGGTGAAGGGGAGCAGCAGGTGGCCGACGACGCGCAGCGCGTCGGAGACCTCGGCGGGCCCGTGCCGGTGGGTGGCGCCGTCGCGCTCGTCCTCGCTGCGCACGACGCGCAGCAGCGCCACGGCGGCGAGCGCGGCCGACAGCAGGATGAGCTCCTCGCCGAGGGTGTCGAAGGCGCGCTGGTCGAAGTTGACGGAGGAGACGGCGTTGGAGGTGCCCCGCCGCAGGGCCTGGTGGACGGCGCGGTCGGAGTAGGGGTGCAGGGGGCCGCCGAACGCGGGCAGGCCGAGCGTCCCCGCGGTGAACAGGGCGGCGGTCCCGGCGGCGCCGGCGGCGAACAGCGGGACGCGGGTGCGGGGCCTCACCGGCGCGCCCGCCCGCCGCCGTCCCCGCGGCTGTTCTCGCGTTCTGTTCCGCTCTTGCCGTTGCCGTTGCCGTTGCCGTTGTCGCGGTAGTGGCGGGTGGCGTGCAGGGCCAGCACGACCAGCAGCGGCACCAGGACGGTCCCGACGCCGATCTGGGACATCGCGACGTCGGGGGCCTGGAGGACGAGGAACAGCAGGCCGAGGACCATCCCGTAGCCCGACAGCACGATCGCCTGGCGGACGGGGTCGCGGGTCAGGGCGACGGCGGTGGCCATGAGCGCGGCCAGGGCGAGGGCGGCGGCGATGAGTGCGTCGGAGAGCGGCCCGGCCAGCGCGTCCGGCGCCGCGGCGGTCACCGTTGTGAGGGTCGCGGTCACGGCGGGTCACTCCGATCGGCCGGCGGCGCGTTGGACGGCCTGCCCGGCGGTGGAGACCGTGGCGGGGCCGGTCGCGGCGAGCAGGACGGCGATGACGGCGAGTTTGGCGACGTCGTGCCAGGACGACCAGGGGCGCAGCGCCAGCCCGGCGATGAGCAGCGGCGCGGCCAGGACCGTGACGGGCGCGACGGCGTGCAGGCGGCCGGCGGCGCCGCGGGTGAAGGGCAGCCGCAGCCCGGCGGCGACGGCGAGGGCGGTTCCGGCCCAGGTCAGCGCGTCGGCGAGCAGGTCCAGACTCATCGGGGGCTCCCCTTTCACAGGGTCCGGCTCAGGAACCGGGCGAACACCAGGGACCCGGCGAACGACAGCAGCGCCAGGACCAGGGCGACGTCGAGGTAGGCGGGCCGGCCGTAGGCGGCGGCCAGCAGCACCAGCGCGAGGGTGACCAGCGGCCCGGTGACGATCAGCCCGGCCAGCCGCCGGGTGGGCCGTCCGCGCAGCGTGGCCAGCAGCACCGGTGGCAGCGCGCCGATCATGAGGACCAGGGCGGGTATCGCGGTGCCCGCGACGTCGGTCTTCACCGCGGGCCTCCCCGTTCGCCTCCGGCGGGCGGGACGGCGCGGCCTCCGGGGTCGTCGACGAGCCCGGCGCGCCGCAGGCTCCGCTCGAACGGCGACGGACCGGTCAGGCGGTGCACGCGCAGCAGCGCGCGTTCGGGGTCGACGCCGCCGACGTAGGCGCCGGGGGAGCTCGACATCAGCAGGGTCGGCGCCGCGGCCGGCGGGGCCGGCCGGGCAGCCCAGCGTCGTCCAGTCCCCGCCGGACGCGCCGCGCGCGGTGACGCGGGCGGTGTCGGCGACGATCTGGGCGGGCAGCCGGGTCAGGGGCGGGAGGAGGCGGACGGGCGGGACGGCGGGGGACGGGCCGCGGTCCTCGGGCGGGAGGGCGGTGCCGGTGGCGAGCAGGACCCGGCGCGCGGCGACCGCGGCGGCGGCGCCCGCGGCGGCCGTGAGGGCCCCGACGGTGATCTCGGTGAGGGAGATGGCCGACACCAGGGCCAGGTACACCGCCAGCAGCGCCGTCCACCAGGCCAGCGGCTCGGCGGCGCGGCTGGCGGGGCCGGGTCGCGGCCGTGGTCCCGGCGCGCCCGGCGGCTCATCGGGTGGCATGGGGTTCGGCATACCCGGAGCGAGGGTTCCAACCGTCGGCGGCGGCCGCCCGCCGCGTCCCCGGCCTGTCCCGCCGGGGGGCGGCTCGCATGTTTGCGGTGGCCGGGTGGGGTACGCCGCGGTACGGCCGACGAACGCGATTCTTCGCCGGCGGGGCGCCGCGCCCGGTGCGGCGGCCCGCCGGTTCGGCAGGAAGATCCCCCCGACGGAAGGACGGATGATGGAGACCCCCTCGGTCCCGGGCAACGGGTCCGGACAAGCGAGCAAGAACGTCAGCAGGGCGGCGGGCAAGGCGGCGGGCACGGCCGAGGCCGCCGGCAAGGGCGCGAAGGGCACCGCCAAGAGCACCAAGGACACCGCGAAGGGCACGTCCAAGAGCACCGCGAAGAGCACCGCGGGCACCGCCAAGGGCGCGGCGAAGGGCGCCAAGGGCACCGCGCAGGGCGCGGCGAAGACGGCGGGGACCGGGGTGGCGCGGGCCGGCGGCCAGGTGGCGGCGC
>NZ_JBFARL010000339.1:0-4691 GCF_040674655.1 Actinomadura sp. NPDC049753
CCGGGGGAGGCGGCGGGAACTTCGGCGTGGTCACGCGGTTCTGGTTCCGGGGCCTCCCGCAGCCGCCGAAGCAGGTGCTGCTCACGGCGCTCGCGCGCGCGCAGCGGCACGGTCCCCACCTCCCGCAAGGAGACCCCGGGCAAGGACACCCCCCGTAAGGACGCCTCGCGCAAGGACGGCGCACGCAAGGACGGCGCACGCGACAGCGCGGGCAAGGAGAAGGCGGGCGGGCGGACGGGCGGCGCCGCGACGGCCGTCAAGCGCTCCGCGCGGAAGAAGGCGCCCTCCAGGGGCGCGACGGCGGAGAGCCGCACGGCCGGCAACGCCCAGAGCGCGAGGCCGAAGACGGACGGCGCGGGCCCCCGCCGCCCGCGGGCCGGCGGCGGATCCGGACGGCGCCCGCCGCCCGGCCGCCCCCCGCGGTCCCGGGTCCCCTTCCACCGGCGCGACCCGCTCAAGCGGCTCAACGTCGGGCTGCTCGTCGTCGCGTTCGTGCTGTCGCTGTTCGCCGGGCGGCTCGTCCAGCTCCAGACGATCGACTCGGGGCAGTACACCGAGCAGGCGATGCTGCAGCGGATGCGGGAGCTCAAGCTGCCCGCCGTCCGCGGCGACATCACCGACGCGCAGGGCAACCCGCTCGCCATGACGGTGGAGGCCCGCGCGATCTTCGCGGACCCCTCGCTCATCAAGCCGGACAAGCGGCAGCCGATCGTCAACGCGCTCGCCCCGACGCTCGGGCTGAACCCCGCGACGCTGCTGAAGCAGATCAGCAGGCCCGAGACGCGGTTCGTGTACCTCGCGCACGGGGTCCGCCCCGACCAGGCGCGGCTGGTGAGCTCGTGGAACTTCCTCGGCATCGGCACCCTGCCGGAATATCGCCGGGAATATCCCAACGATTCGCTGGCCGCCAGCGTCATAGGTTTCGTGAACGACACGGGGAGCGGGGCCGCCGGCCTGGAGAGTTCGCTGAACGGCGTGCTCGCCGGCAAGGAGGGCTGGCAGCGGGTCGAGATCAGCCCCGAGGGCCAGCACATCCCCATGGGCGAGGACCAGAAGCGCCCGTCGGTGCCCGGCCGCGGGGTCCGCCTGACGCTGCAGCGCGACCTGCAGTTCAAGGCGCAGCAGGCGATCGAGCGTCAGGTGAGGGCGAGCAGGGCCAAGAGCGGCACCGTGATCGTCATGGACCCGCGCACCGGCCGTCTTCTCGCGATGGCGTCCGCGCCCGGGTTCGACCCGAACGACTACGCCGACTCCGACCGGTCCCGCTGGGGCAGCCCCCTGGTGCAGGACGCCTATGAGCCGGGCAGCACCGGCAAGGTCGTCACCGCCGCGGCCGTCATGGAGCACGGCGGCGTCACCCCGCAGACGCCCTACACCGTCCCGGACAAGATCAAAAAGTACGACGTGGTGTTCCACGACTCGCACCCCCACCAGCCCGAGCGGCTCACGTTCGCCGGCGTGCTCGCCAAGTCGAGCAACGTCGGCACGATCATGGCCAGCGAGACCATCGACTCGCAGCGGCTCTACCAGACGCTGCGCGACTTCGGGTTCGGCCGCCGGACCGGCCTGCCGCTGCCCGGCGAGACGCCGGGCCTGCTGGAGCCGCCGAACAAGTGGTCGGGCACCGACCGGTACCCGATCGCGTTCGGGCAGACGGTCTCGGTGAACGCGGTGCAGATGGCGAGCGTGTACTCGACGATCGCCAACGGCGGCGTCCGCGTCGCGCCGAACCTGATCGCGGGCACCGTCGGGGAGCACGACAGGTTCACCCCGGCGCCCGAACCGGAGCGCAGGCAGGTCATCAGCGCCAAGACGGCCCGGCAGATCAGCGACATGCTGGAGGGCGTCACGACGAAGGAGGGCACCGCCCCGAAGGCCCAGATCAAGGGCTACCGCGTCGCGGGCAAGACCGGTACCGCCGAGGCCGTCAACCCGCGCTGCGGCTGCTACGACGGCGGCGGCTACACCGCCTCCTTCGCCGGGTTCGCGCCCGCGGACGACCCGCGCCTGGTGGTGCAGGTCGTCCTGCAGGATCCGAAGCGCGGGAGCCACTATGGTGGCGATGCGGCGGCACCGGTCTTCAAGGACGTGATGAGCTTCGCGCTTCAGTCCGAGAAGATCCCGCCGACGGGGAGCAGGCCGCCGATCATCGAGATCCGCGCCCGCGACTGATCGCAGCGAGTACCCTCCTCGCCTGTGAGTCCACCACCCGTGTCCGACCAGTCCCGTACCGTCCGCAACGAAAGAAACGCCATGCGTCCCACCACCAACCCGGCTCGTCCGCTGAGCGGACTCGCGGCGCTCCTCGGAATCGGACAGGACGAACAGGGCGGACAGGACGTATGGGACGCGGTGTCCGCCACGGGGATCACGCATGACTCGCGCGCCGTGCTGCCGGGCGACATCTACGCGGCGCTGCCCGGCGCCCGCGCGCACGGCGCCCAGTTCTCCGCCCAGGCCGCGGAGGCCGGCGCCGTGGCGATCCTCACCGACGCCGACGGGCACGACCGGGCCGCGGCGACGGGCCTTCCCGTCCTGGTGACGGGGGACGTCCGGGCGCGGCTCGGCGACGCGGCGTCATGGGTGTACGGCGAGCCCGGGCGCGACATCACGCTCATCGGCGTGACCGGCACCAGCGGCAAGACCACCACGGTGTTCCTCGTGGAGGCGGGCCTGCGCGCCGCCGGGATCGAGACGGGCCTGGTCGGCGGCGTGGAGATCCGGGTGGGCGGCGACCGGGTGCCGAGCGCGCTCACCACGCCGGAGGCGACCGACCTGCACGCGCTGCTCGCGATGATGCGCGAGCGCGGCGTCGGCGCCGCCGCGATGGAGGTGTCCAGCCACGCGCTGGTGCAGGGCCGGGTCGGCGGCGCCCGCTACGAGGTCGCGGTGTTCACGAACCTGTCCCAGGACCACCTCGACTACCACCCGACCATGCAGGACTACTTCCTCGCGAAGGCGCGGCTGTTCACGCCCGGGTACTCGCGGGTCGGCGTGATCAACCTCGACGACCACTACGGCCGCGAGCTGATGGAGATCGCCACGGTGCCGGTGACGACGTTCTCCCCGACCGGGGACCCGGCGGCCGACTGGCGGGCCGAGGACGTGCGCGTCGGCGCCGACGGCAGCGTGTTCCGCGTGGTCGGCCCCCTCGGCATCGAGGCCGACGGCGAGGTCCGCCTCGCCGGGCCGTTCAACGTCGCCAACGCCCTGGCCGCGATCGTCGCGCTGGTGGAGGCGGGCATCCCGCTGCAGGCGGCGGTCCGCGGGGTGGCGTCGCTGCCCGGCGTCCCCGGGCGCCTGGAGCGGGTCGACGAGGGGCAGGACTTCGTGACCCTCGTCGACTACTCGCACAAGCCGGGAGCGGTCGAGGCCGTCCTGAACGCGCTGCGGCCCGTCACCGAGGGCGACCTCGCGGTGGTGATCGGCTGCGGCGGCGACCGCGACCGCGGCAAGCGGCCGCTCATGGGCGAGGCCGCCGCGCGGCTGGCCGACATGGCGTACCTCACCAACGACAACCCGAGGTCGGAAGATCCACTGGCCATCCTTGCCGCTATGGTCGAGGGCGGGCTCAAGGTGCCGCAGCCGGAGCGCGCGCACATCGTCGTGGAGCCCGACCGCGCCGCGGCGATCGACCTGGCCGTCGGCCGCGCCCGCCGCGGCGACGTGGTCGTCGTCGCGGGCAAGGGGCACGAGCAGGGCCAGAACGTGGCCGGCGAGGTACATCCGTTCGACGACCGCGAGGTCGTGCGCGCCGCGCTCCGGCGCCGTGCGGACGCGCTCCGGCGCCATGGACAAGGGACAAGAGGGGACGGGACGCAGGCGTGATCCCACTTCCGCTGTCGACGATCGCGGAGATCACGGGAGGGACCCGGCACGGGCCGCCGGACCCGGTGATGGACGACCCGGTGGTGGACGGCCCCGTGGTGATCGACTCCCGCGCGGTGGAGCCCGGGGCGCTGTTCGCGGCGCTGAAGGGCGACCGCGCGGACGGGCACGACTTCGCGGCCGGGGCCCTCGCGGCCGGGGCGGCGGGCGTGCTCGCGCAGCGCCCGGTGGACGGGCCGTGCGTGGTCGTCGACGACGTCCAGGAGGCCCTCGGACGGCTCGCGAGGGCCGTCCTGGAGCGGCTGCCCGACGTGACCGTCGTCGCGGTCACCGGCTCGGCCGGCAAGACCTCCACCAAGGACCTCATCGGGCAGGTCCTGAGCGGCGCGGGCCCGACGGTCTACCCGCCCGGCTCGTTCAACAACGAGATCGGGCTGCCGCTCACCGTGCTGCGCGCCGACGCCGCCACCCGGCACCTCGTGCTGGAGATGGGCGCCCGCGGCATCGGCCACATCGCCTACCTCACCGGGATCGCGCGCCCGGACGTCGGCGTCGTGCTGAACGTCGGCACCGCGCACGTAGGGGAGTTCGGCGGCAGGGAGAACATCGCCCTGGCCAAGGGCGAGATCGTGGAGGCGGTCCCGCCGGGCGGCACCGCCGTCCTGAACGCCGACGACCCGCTGGTCAGCGCGATGGCGTCCCGGACGCAGGGCGAGGTCGTCATGTTCGGCCGCTCGCCGGGCGCCGCGGTCCGCGCCGAGGACGAGTGGTGAAGATCTTGGTCGTCCCCATCGCGTGCTGGACAGTGCGCAGCGGTGTCCCGCCGTCCTCCGCGCCACCGGCGGATCCGCAGCCGGACAGGC
>NZ_JBFARL010000340.1:0-4687 GCF_040674655.1 Actinomadura sp. NPDC049753
CCACGAGCGGATGCGCGAGCAGCGCTGCGGCGACCCGGTCCACGCCGCCGCGCAGCGCCGCGTCCAGGGCCAGCTCCTCGTACGCCGACACGTGCGCGACCAGCCCGGCGAGCAGCGGCTCCATGGCGGGGACGGGCAGCGGCACCGCCCCGGACCCGGTGATCCGCGCCGGCACCTCGATGACCGCGCGGTCGTCCAGGAATGGCAGCGTGCGGTGGTTGCGCACGTTGACGACCTGCACGTCGCCGCGGCCGCCGACCAGCGAGGCGGCCAGCTGCACGGCCGCCTCGGAGTAGAACGCGCCGCCGCGCTCGGCGAGCCGGGCGGGCTTGGTGTCCAGCGCGGGGTCGGCGTAGGCCTCCAGCAGGTCGCGTTCGAGCGCGGCGACCGCCTCGGCCCGCGACGGTGCGCCCCGCTGCTCCTCGACGACGCGGTCGTGCTCGTAGAAGTAGCGCAGGTAGTACGACGGGACGGCGCCGAGCGTCCGCAGGAACGGGGCCGGCAGGCCGGAGACGGCGGCGAGTTCGCCGGGATGCCGGTCGAGCAGGTCCGGCAGGACGTCCTGCCCGTCCAGCAGGACCGACCGCACCCAGGTGAGGTGGTTGAGCCCGGCGTGGCCGAGGCCGACCCGTTCGGGCGGGACGCCCAGCAGCGCCGCCGCGCGCCGCTGGAACCCGATCGCGACGTTGCACAGGCCGACCGCGCGGTGCCCCGCGTCCAGCAGGGCCCGGGTGACGATGCCGACCGGGTTGGTGAAGTCGATGATCCAGGCGTGCGGGGCGCGGGCGGCGACGCGCCCGGCGATGTCCAGCACGACCGGGACGGTGCGCAGCGCCTTGGCGAGGCCGCCGGCGCCGGTCGTCTCCTGCCCGACGCAGCCGCGGGCCAGCGGCAGCGTCTCGTCGACGTGCCGGGCGGCCTGCCCGCCGACGCGCAGCTGGATCACGACGATCGTCGCGTCCGCGGCCGCCGCGTCCAGGTCGCCCGTGGTGACGACGCGGGCGGGGTGGCCCGCACGGGCGAGCATCCGCGCGGAGAGCCCGCCGACGAGTTCCAGCCGCCGGGCGTCGGGGTCGGCGAGCACCAGCTCCGACATCGGCAGCGCCGCGTGCGCCCGCGCGAGCCCGTCGACCAGTTCCGGGGTGTAGGTGGACCCGCCCCCGATGACCGTCAGCTTCAACCCTTCACTCCCGTCAAGGTCACGCCCTGGATGAAAACGCGCTGGGCGAGGAAGAACACCACCAGCACCGGCAGGATCGTCAGCAGCGTCGCGGCCATGGTGAGGTTCCACTCGACATGGTGGGCGGCGCGGAACGTGGCGACGCCGATGGCCAGCGTCCAGTGGTCGGGGTCGGCGTACACCAGCGGCCGGAAGTAGTCGTTCCAGCAGTAGAAGAACTGGAACAGCGCCACCGCGGCCAGGGCGGGCCTCGCCATCGGCAGGACGACCCGCAGCATCGTGCGCAGCTCGCCGCAGCCGTCCACGCGGGCGGCGTCGGCGTACTCGCGGGGGATCGTCACGAGGAACTGGCGCAGCAGGAAGATGGAGAACGCGTCCCCGAACAGCTGCGGGAGGATCAGCGGCCACAGCGTGCCGGTCAGCCCGAACCGGGCCCACACGATGTACAGCGGCACCATGGTGACCTGCGGCGGCAGCATCATCGCCGAGATCACCACGACGAGCGCCACGCTCCGGCCGCGGAACCGGAAGCGGGCGAGCGCGTAGGCCACCGGAACGCTGGAGACCAGCATGAAGAGCGTGGACAGGCCCGCGTACACGGTGCTGTTGACGGTCCAGCGGACCATGTCGCCGCTGAACACCTCGGCGAAGTTGGAAAGGTGCCAGCCGCGCGGCCACAGCTCGCCGCTGAGCGCCTGCCGGTCGGTCATCACGGCCGTCAGCAGCATGAACGCCAGGGGTGCCAGGAACATCACGCCGACCGCGACGGCGGTGGCGTGCACGGCGAGCCACAGCAGCGCCCGGCGGGCGCGCCCTCCGGGGATCATCGCGCCTCCTCTCCGGCGAACGCGCGGAACCGGCGGAGCAGGAACACGGTGAACGCCATCGCGGTGGCGAACATGACGAGCGCCAGCACGCACGCGTAGCCCATGTTGAACTGGCGGAACCCCTGGTCGTACAGCCACTGCGGGAACGTCAGCGTGGAGCCGTCGGGGTAGCCGGGGGAGTACTGGACGCCGGGCAGGTCGGCGCGCCCGGAGGCCACCTTGCCCGCCACCATCGGCTGCGTGAAGTACTGCAGCGTCTCGATGACGCCGGTGACGGCGGAGAACGCCAGGACGGGGGACACGGTCGGCAGCGTGATGTGCCGGAACCGGGCCCAGGCGCCGGCGCCGTCGATCGCGGCCGCCTCGTACAGCGACGCGGGCACGTTCAGCAGCGCCGCCAGCATGATGATCATGACGTCGCCGACCGCCCACAGGCCGAGCAGGGTCAGGCCGGGCTTGGCCCAGGCGGCGTCGTTGAAGAAGTCGGGCAGGGGGATCCCGAGCCGCGCGGCGAGGGCCGGGAGGGGGCCGGTGCCGGGGTTCAGCAGGAACACGAACGCGACCGTGGCCGAGACGGGCGGGACCAGGTACGGCAGGTAGAGGATCGAGCGCAGCAGGCCGGCGCCCCGCTTGACCCTGGTGAGCAGCTGGGCGACGCCGAGGCCGAACAGCACCCGCAGCGGCACGAGCACGGCGACCAGCCACAGCGTGTTGCGCATCGCCGTCCAGGCGTCGCGGTCGTGCAGCAGGTAGGCGTAGTTGTCGAAACCCACGTACTCCAGCGTGAACAGGTTGTACCGGGTGAAGGAGAAGTAGACGGTGGCGGCGAGGGGGTAGACGAAGAACAGGCCGAACCCGGCGAGCCAGGGGGACAGGAACGCCGCGACCCGGAGCCGTCGGCGCCGGCGCGCCCGTACCGTCGCCGTCCCGCGCCGCGCCCGGGGCAGCGGGAGGCGCGCTGATCCGGATGCCACGGTCAGCCTCCGGCGAGCTTGAGGGAGTCGTCGACCTCGCCGTCGAGCCTCTTCAGCGCCCGGCCGAGGTCGCTCACCCTGCCCGGCTCCCACTCCTCCTGGGTGAACTTTTCGAACCGGACGACGTAGTCGTTGCCGTTCGGTGTCGGCGGCGTTGTGGAGCTGTTGGGGTTCTTGAAGACGTCGAGGAACGTGCGGAACTGCGGCGGCAGCGTCAGCTTCGGCGACGACAGCGCCGGGATCGTGGAGGGCACGTTGCCGAGCGCGTTGGCGAAGGTGACCAGCGCGCCGGTGTCGGTGGTGAGGTACCGGACGAACTCCCAGGCCGCCGGGGCGTGCCTGGCGCCCCGCGGGATCCCGATGACGGTGCCGGTGACGAACCCGCCGCCGTAGGCGCTCGCCCGGTCGTCGGAGACGGGGACGGGCGCCGTGCCGTAGTCGAGCCCGGGCGCCTCCTTCTGGATGAACTTGGTGCGCCATTCGCCGTCCACGGCCATCGCCGTCCTCCCCTTCTCGAAGGGGTTGGACGACTCGAACTCCTGGCCCATCGAGCGCAGGAACTTCTTGACGTTGTCGTAGCCGTACCAGTCGATGAGGCTCTTGTTCCACTTCAGGTAGGCCTGGAAGGCGGGGTCACCGGAGAAGTTGGCCCTGCCGTCGTCGGTCAGCCACCGGACGCCGAACTGCGGAGCCAGGTGCTGGACCTGGTGCTCGTAGTACTGGACGGACGGCATGAACCCGGCGACCTTGATGGTTCCGTCGGGGGAGCGGACGGTGAGCTTCCTGGCGAGCGCGGTCAGCTCGCTCATCGTCTTCGGCGGCTGCTCGCCCTTCATCAGCTTCTTGTTGTAGTAGAGGCCGTAGGCGTCGGCCAGCAGCGGCATCGCGCAGCGGGTGCCCTTGTACTCGGTGTAGTTCCGTACCGCCCTCGGGAACTGGTTCAGGTCGAGCCCGGACTCGGCGATGTGGGGCGAGAGGTTCTGCCAGGCGCCGCTCTTGCACCACTGCCCGACGCTGTCGGTGGTGAAGGACGACACCACGTCCGGCGGGTTCCCGCCGCGGATGGCGTTGGTGATGCGGTCGTCGGTCTGGCCGTTGACGAGCTTGACGGTGATGTTGGGGTGGGTCTGGTTGAAGCCGGCGACGGCGTCCTGGAAGGCCTTCACCTCGTGCGGGGCGCTCCAGCCGTGCCAGACCTCGATGGTCTGCCTCTCGCCGGACGCCGGGCCCTTGCCGGACTGGTCGCCGGCCGTGCACGCGGCCGCGAGAGCGAGCCCGGCGACGGCCGCGACCGCCGCGAGCGGGCGCGTTGTGGTGGTCTGCACTCCGGTTCTCCTTCGGGGGGTGGGGAACGGCGTGGTGAGGACGAGTCAGGGGACGGTGGTGGTGAAGACCTCGTCGCGGGTCTCCCGGAGCGCCTGCTGGAGGGCCCCGGCCAGGACGGGGTTGCCCTGGACGGTGCTGAGCCGCACCTCGGGGCGCGGGATCGTGAGGCTGTGCAGGTGCTGTTCGACGCGTGCGCGCAGCGGCTCGCCGCCGGCGCGCAGGACGTCGCCGGTGAGGACGACGAGGGCGGGGTCGATGACGGCCACGACCGTGGCGAGCGTGGCGCCGAGGCGGGTGGCGAGCTCCCGACAAGATCGTGTCGAACATCCAGGAGATCCGGGCCCGCGGCGCCCGGACGATCGTGATCGCCGAGGAGGGCG
>NZ_JBFARL010000341.1:0-4600 GCF_040674655.1 Actinomadura sp. NPDC049753
TCCAGTGTGCAGCACTTCGGCCCGCCGCCCGCCTTGCGCAGCTCCGACAGGTCGACCGGCAGCGGCTCGTACCCGTGCTCCCGCAGCGTTTCGACCCGCGGACTGCCCGCGCCGGACGGCCGCGGCTCGCTGACGGTGCTGGACGGCCCCGACCCCGGGCCGCCGCTGCGGCTCCGGGAGGACACGGAGCGGCTGAACCGGACGGCGTTCGTGGTGACCGGCGGCGACCCGGCCACCGAGGCGCTGCGCGAGGTGTTCGCGGAGGCGCTGCGGGAGGAGGGCCTGTCCCCCGCCGGGATCGCGCGGCGGTTCGTGACGGTCGCCGAGCCGCGCGCGACGGAGGCGGGGCACGCGACGGAGGCGGGGCACGCGCTGGTGGAGGCTCCGGCGCCCACCGCGTTCGGCGCGCTGTCCCCCTACGCGCTGGTGCCCGCGGCGCTCGCGGGCGCCGACGTCGGGGCGCTGCTGGAGGAGGCAACCGCCGTCCTGCCGTCGCTCACGCGGCCGGAGCACAATCCGGGGCTCGTGCTCGGCGCCATCCTCGGCGGAGCGGCCCGGGCCGGGCGGCGGACGGCCGTGCTCGGCGGCTACCCGGCGGCGCTGCCGGGCATCGCCGGGTGGGCGGCGCTGCTGCTGCGGGAGGCGGCGCGCGGCCGGCTGGTGCCGGTCGTCCAGGACGGGGGCCTGCCGCTGCAGCCCGACGACGACCTGTTCCTGCTGACGTTCGACGGCCGCCCGCACCAGGACGACGCCACGGTCGCCGGGCCGCTCGCCGCGCAGCTCGTCGTGTGGGAGTACGCCGCCGCCGTGGCGTCCTACCTGCTGGAGGCCGACCCGCTGGCGGCGGCGGAGCGGCCCGCCCCGATGACGCTGGACGACGGGACCGGCGAGCCGCTGTTCGCCGACGGCGACCCCGGCCGGGCGGTCGAGGCCCGCACGACCGTCCCCGCGCTGGCCGGCGCGTCCGGGCTCACCGGGCTGCTGGACGCGCTGGCCGCACGGGTCGGGCCGGGCGAGCACCTCGTGCTGGTCGCCCACCTCGACCCGGACGAGGCGCGCGGCCAGGGCGCGCAGGTGCGCCGGCTCGCCGCGCTGCTCGCCGCGCGCTGCGAGCGGCCGGTGCGGGTGGACTGGGGCACGCGGCCGCCCGCGACCGGAAATGATCACCCGGACGGATGCGTTTACCTTCTGGTGACCGGGAACGTCGTCCGCGACGTGCCGGTCCCCGGCCGGCACCACAGGCTCGGCATGCTGCAGCTCGCCCGGGCGCTGGGGGACGCCCGCGACGCGCACGCGGCGGGCCGCCCGGTGGTCCGGCTCCACCTGCAGAACCGCTGGGCGGGGCTGACCCGGCTGCTCGACGCCGCCAGAGGAGACATATGAGCGCTCACACCGGGAACCGGCGACGACCGTGGCCGGACAGGGGGCGATTCCAAGTTGGGGCCCGCGATACGAGTTGGGGCAGGATGCTTGCAGCAGTAGTCGAAGAAGGCGCAGTGCGATCAGAGGGGGCCACGTGACCAACACAGCCAATCCGCTCCGCGACCCGCGGGACAAGCGCCTGCCGCGGGTGGCCGGGCCGTGCGTGCTCGTGCTGTTCGGTGTCACCGGGGACCTGTCGCGCAAGAAGCTCCTCCCGGCGATCTACGATCTGGCGAACCGGGGGCTGCTGCCGCCGGGCTTCTCCCTGGTGGGATTCGCGCGGCGCGACTGGGAGAACGAGGACTTCCGCCAGATCGCCTACGAGTCCGTCAAGGCCCACGCGCGGACCCCGTTCCGCGAGGACGTGTGGACGCACCTGATGGAGGGCATGCACTTCGTCCCCGGTGAGTTCAGCGATCCGGGCGCGTTCGACGCGCTGGCGATGGCGGTCAAGGAGCTGGACGAGAGCCGCGGCACCGGCGGCAACTACGCGTTCTACCTGTCGATCCCCCCGAAGTTCTTCCCGCAGGTCGTCGAGCAGCTGCAGCGCAGCGGCCTCGCCGACCGCAAGGAGGGCTCGTGGCGCCGGGTCGTCATCGAGAAGCCCTTCGGCCGCGACCTGAAGACCGCGGTGGAGCTGAACGACACCGTGCACCGCGTGTTCCCCGAGGAGGCGATCTTCCGGATCGACCACTACCTCGGCAAGGAGACGGTGCAGAACATTCTGGCCCTGCGGTTCGCCAACACGATGTTCGAGCCGATCTGGAACCGCTCCTTCGTCGACCACGTGCAGATCACGATGGCCGAGGACATCGGGATCGGCGGCCGGGCCGGATACTACGACGGCATCGGCGCCGCCCGCGACGTCATCCAGAACCACCTGCTCCAGCTGCTGGCGCTCACCGCGATGGAGGAGCCCACCTCGTTCAGCGCCGACGCCGTCCGCGCCGAGAAGGCCAAGATCCTGTCCGCGGTGCGGGTGCGGGGCGACCTGGCCCAGTCGACGGCGCGCGGGCAGTACGCGGCGGGCTGGCAGGGCGGCGTGAGCGTCCAGGGGTACCTGGAGGAGGAGGGCATCCCCGCCGACTCGCGCACCGAGACCTACGCGGCGGTCAAGCTGGAGATCGACAACCGCCGCTGGGCGGGCGTCCCGTTCTACCTGCGCACCGGCAAGCGGCTGAGCCGCCGGGTGACGGAGGTGGCGATGGTGTTCCAGCAGGCGCCGCACCTGCCGTTCTCGCACACCGACACCGAGGAGCTCGGGCAGAACGCCCTGGTGATGCGGGTGCAGCCGGACGAGGGCATCACGGTCCGGTTCGGCTCGAAGGTGCCCGGCACCTCGATGGAGATCCGCGACGTCAACATGGACTTCGCCTACGGCGAGTCGTTCACCGAGGCCTCGCCCGAGGCCTACGAGCGGCTGCTGCTGGACGTGCTGATCGGCGACCCGCCGCTGTTCCCCCGGCAGGAGGAGGTCGAGCTGTCCTGGAAGATCCTCGACCCGATCGAGGAGTACTGGGCGAGCCGAGGCGGCCTCGACCAGTACAAGTCCGGCGGCTACGGGCCCGACAGCGCCGACGAGCTGATGGCGCGGGACGGCCGAACCTGGAGGCGGCTCTAGATGAACATCGATCTGACCGGCACGACGACCCGCAAGATCCAGGACGCGCTGACGCAGTCCCGGCATCTGATGGGCGGCCCGGCCGTCGGCATGGTGCTCACACTGATCATCGTGACGGACGAGTCGGCGCAGTACGACGCGGTGCGCGCCGCGACCGAGGCGGCGCGCGAGCACCCCTGCCGGGTGCTGACCGTCATCTCCCGCGACCCGCGGGGCAGCTCCTCGCGGCTCGACGCCGAAATCCGGATGGGCGAGACCGGCCCCGGCGAGACGGTGCTGCTGCGCATGTACGGGCCGCTCGCCGAGCACGCCGACTCCGTCGTCGTGCCGCTGCTGATGCCCGACACCCCGGTGGTGACGTGGTGGCCCGGCGGCAAGGTGCCGAAGGTGCCCGCCAAGGACCCGCTGGGCCGGCTGGCGCAGCGCCGGGTGACCGACGCCTACGCGGCCCGCGACCGGCTCGGGACCCTGGCCCAGCTCGCCGAGGGCTACCGGCCGGGCGACACCGACTTCACCTGGACGCGGCTGACCTCCTGGCGGTCGCTGCTGGCGGCCGCGCTCGACCAGGAGCACGACGAGATCACCTCGGGCGAGGTGATGGCCGAGCCGGACTCCCCGAGTGCGGAGCTGCTGGCGGCGTGGCTGTCGGTCCGGCTCGGCGTCCCGGTGGACCGGACGGTCTCCGAGGGCCCCGGCATCACCGGCGTGCGGCTGGCGACGACGAGCGGCGACCTGGTGATCGACCGCCCGGACGGGCGGGTCGCGACGCTCTGCCGCCCCGGCCAGCCCGACCGGCAGGTGTCGCTGATGCGGCGTCCGATGGCGGAGCTGCTGGCCGAGGAGCTGCGGCGCCTCGACCCCGACGAGGTCTACCGCGACGCCGCCGCCCGGTTCGCCAAGGACCTGGCGGGCGGGACGCAGAAGCCGGGCGTGGCGAGCGAGCCGGTGTCGGCGACGTCCGACGCGGCCGCGACCGCGCCGCCCAAGAAGCAGGCGACGGCCAAGCGGGGGGAAGCCGGGCAGGCGCAGTCGAAGCAGCCGGCGCGCAAGGGGCGCGGCAGGACGGGGGACGCGTGACCGCCCCGGCCGTCCTGGTCCACCGCGACCAGGCCCTGCTCGCCGAGGCGGCCGCGGCCCGGCTCGTGACGCGGATCGCCGACGCCCAGGCGGCGCGGGGCACGGCGTCGGTGGTGCTCACCGGCGGTGGCGTCGGCACGGCGGTGCTCGCCGCGCTGGCCGCCTCCGCCGCCCGCGACGCGGTCGACTGGGGCCGGCTCGACCTGTGGTGGGGCGACGAGCGCTTCCTGCCCGCCGGAGACCCCGAGCGCAACGAGACCGGGGCGCGGGAGGCGCTGCTCGACCGCGTCCCGCTCGACCCGGCGCGGGTCCACGCGATGCCGGCGGCCGACGGCCCGGACGGCGACGACCCGGAGGCCGCGGCCGAGCGGTACGCCGCGGAGCTGCGGTCCGCCGCCGGGACCGGTCTTCAGCCTGGCCTCGTAGTCGCCGTGCTCGGCGTGGTCCTCCTGCTGGAGGGTGACGATCTTCTGCTGGGCG
>NZ_JBFARL010000342.1:0-4599 GCF_040674655.1 Actinomadura sp. NPDC049753
CGGGCCGTCGCCCGGCCCCGCCGCCGGCGACCGGTCCGGGAGGGTCTCCTGGGCCACGTCCCACCTCGTTCACTCTGGGTCTCTGCCGGAACGCTACCGGCCCCGGGCGCCCGCGGCGACCATGGGCCCAGGTCGCGGCGGAAGCGGACGGCTCACCCGGCGCGGGAGCGAAGGCCGGGGACGGGGCCGTTCACCGGGTGATCACGAGGCCGGCACGGGGGCCGGACACGGAAGAGGGCCCGCGACATCCATCGGGCCGGAGTCGTCCCACAGGCGGTGAGAACGAGGCTCCGTTTTCTACTGGATGTCCGGGCCCTTCCCGGGTCCAACCCCCCGCGCGATCGGACGGCTCCGCCCGGACACGGCCGCGGATCACCGCGCTGGCTCGGGCGGGCACGGTGCCGACCACTCGCGTGATCCCCGTCCCCGTCGCGGCGCGGCGCCCGGCGGCCCCTCGGGCGGCCGATCGGTGAGTCCCGTGCTGGACTGCAGCAAAACTACCGGCTTCCGCCACCTTGTCAACCGCCGCATGTTCTGCGGCTACTCCATGTTAGCCCAGCTCAAAACCATGATCAGAGCGTTCGGCGATTTCGCCGAACGCCCTGCACGCGATCAGGTGGGCGCCGGTCAGCCTCCCGGGGCCGAGACCACGACGGTCCCGGTCGCGGTGACCGCGACGATCGGCTCGGGCAGCGCCTCGGCCGCCGACTCGCCCTTGTCGGGGCGGCCCCGGCACACCACGCGGGCCTCGAAGTCCATCACGCGGCTGCGGGTGCCGGCGCGGGCCAGCACGGCGGTGGTCTCCAGGACGTCCCCGGCCCGGACGGGCGCGCGGAACTGCACGTCGGAGTAGGAGGCGAACAGGCCCTCGTCGCCGTCGGTGCGGATGCACAGCTCCGTGGCGACGTCCCCGAACAGCCCCAGCACGTAGGCGCCGTCGACCAGGTCGCCCGCGTAGTGGGCGTGCGAGTAGGGGATGTAGCGGCGGTGGGTGACGGTCAGTCCCTCGCGGGGGTCGCTCACTCTTCCTCCATGGTCGTGGGGCGGTGCTCGCCGGGCAGCAGGGCGTGCACGAGGTAGCTGGCGACCTCGGCGGGCGTCGTGCCCTTGCCGAAGATGCGGTCGACGCCGAGGTCGGCCTCGGTGACGGTGTCGAAGCGGGGACCGCCGACGACCAGAAGGGGCCGCCCCATTCCTCCGGCCACCGCCGTCGGGTACTCGGCGTGGAACGCCGCCGCCATCTGCTTGGTGTTGTGCAGGTGGGCGTTGCGCTGGGTGACGACCTGCGACACCAGGACCGCGTCGGCGTTCTCCGCCTTGGCGCGCTCCACCAGCTCCTCGACCGTGACCTGGGCGCCCATGTTGACGACCTGGATCTCCCGGTAGTACTCCAGGCCCTTCTCCCCCGCGAAGCCCTTGACGTTGAGGATCGCGTCGATCCCGACGGTGTGCGCGTCGGTGCCGATGCAGGCCCCGACGACCACCAGCCGCCGGTTCAGCGCCTCGCGGATCGCCAGGTTCACCTCCTGGGACGACAGCAGCGGGTAGGCGCGCTCCTCCGGGACGGGGATGGAGGCGTAGTCGATGAGGTGCCGCACCTTGCCGTACACGATGAAGAAGGTGAAGTCGGGCCCCATGGGCTTGGCGTGGACGACGCTGGCCGGGTCCAGGCCCATCTTCCCCGCGAGCTGCAGCGCGGCCGCCTCGGCGCGCTTGCCGGCCGGGACGGGAAGGGTGAACGACATCTGCACCATGCCGTCGCCGGTGGTGTCGCCGTAGGGGCGGATCACCTGCCGGGTGTCGGCGGGCTCGGCGGGGGCCTGGGTCCCGGTACCGGTTCCGGGGCTCTCGACCGTCATGCGGGCACCTCCTGGTCGGCGGCGGTGGATCGGGCGGCGTGGGGGTCCTCGGTGTCGAGGATCTCGATGGCGGGGTTGAAGTACCCGTCGGCGCGCGGGACGACGCCGTCCAGGCCCTTGCCCCCGTCGGCGGGGCGACGGGTGACGCCGAACGTGCCCTCGGCGATGGCGTCGAGCAGCCCGTCGTCGGCGATGCGCTCCAGCAGCTCCACCGACTCCGACAGCACCTGCTTGGCGCGCTGGACGAGCATCCCGTCCGGGCGGGGCATGAAGTCCTCGGAGAGGTTCCCGCAGGCGTCGCGGACGTAGCGGACGTTCTCCAGCGCCAGGTCGCGGTCCGACAGCCAGGGCGTGTGGATGCCCTCGGTCATCATCCCGATCAGGATGATCGACTGCCCGGTCAGCACGCCGGCGAGGTTGAAGAACGCGTCCAGCAGGTAGCCGGCGAAGATGTTGCCGGTCATGTGCTTGGTCGGCGGCATGTACTTCAGCGGCGCCCCGGGGAACAGCTCCCGGACGAGCTGGGCGTGCGCCAGCTCCATCCGGAACGACTCGGGGATCGCCGGGTTGATCTCGAAGGCGTGGCCGAGGCCGAGCTGGTCGTCGGCGAGGCCGGCCTCGTGCCCGAACCGCTCGTTCAGCAGCTGGCTGACGATCACGGTGTGCGCGGCGTCGACGGCGTCGGCGGTGGTGAGGTAGTTGTCCTCGCCGGTGTTGATGACGATGCCGGCGCGGGCGTGGATCTGCCGGGAGAACCGCTGGTCGATGAAGGTGCGGCGCGGGTTGATGTCGCGGAAGATGATGCCGTACATGCAGTCGTTCAGCATCATGTCCAGGCGCTCCAGCCCGGCCAGCGTCGCGATCTCCGGCATGCACAGCCCGGACGCGTAGTTCGTCAGCCGCACGTACCGGCCGAGCTCGCGGGAGACGTCGTCCAGGGCCGAGCGCATCAGCCGGAAGTTCTCCCGCGTGGCGTAGGTGCCGGCGTAGCCCTCCCGGGTGGCGCCCTCGGGCACGAAGTCCAGCAGCGACTGCCCGGTGGAGCGGATCACCGCGACGACGTCGGCGCCCTCGCGGGCGGCGGCCTGCGCCTGCGGGATGTCCTCGTAGATGTCGCCGGTCGCCACGATCAGGTAGACCAGCGGCCGGGGCGGGTCTGCCCGGTCGGGGGTGGGCAGCTCGGCCAGCATCCGGTCGCGCTCGGCGCGGCGCCGGTCGATGCGCGCCATGCCGCCGCGGGCCGCCTCGCCCGCGGCCTTGCGGGCGTGCTCGGCGTCGGTGCCCGACGGCAGCCGGAACGACACCCGCCCCCGGGCGGCGGCCCGGGCCAGGTCGTCCAGGGAGCCGTGCGGGCCGGCCAGCAGCGCGTCCCAGACCGGCAGGGCGAGCCCGTGCTCCAGGCCGACCTGGTCGCGGACGGCGTCGGCGAGGTGGTTGGCCCAGGGGCGCCCCTCATCGTCGGCGCCGGTCAGGCCCGCCAGCCTCAGCAGCGCCCGCTCGACCGAGACGGTGGTGTGGGAGCGGGCCATGTCGATGATGGGTTCGGCGGCCCGGGCGGCCAGGCGCCGGGCGGTGCGCACCGCCTCCGGGTCGAGGTCCAGCTTTCCCTGCGGCGCCATTGCCGTCTCCCCTCACGCAGCCGCCCCTCTCAGGCCGGTCCTAACAATCATCCTTCATACCGAGTTCTCTACGGGAGATCTTCCGGCACGGACACCGTATTCCACAAGAACTAGCAGCACATCTCCCGCCACCTTCCCCCTGCGGCCAGCCCCCTCTTCCCCCTCCGAGCGGTCATGTCACCCCCTGGTGACGGTCCGCGACAACCCATCACACAACAACACTGAGTAAAGCTATGCTCACCCCTGGTCATGGACGGACCTATTCCGGGAGGGGCATGATCGTTTATTTCGCGGCCGCGGCCTGCGCCGTCGGCGTGGTCATCATGGCGAGCCGGCTGGTACGACGAGCGCGCGGGACCGTGGACGACGCCGCCCCCGACGGCCCCACCACCTCCCACACCGGCGCGATGCTCTCCGCGCTGTTCCTGCTGGCGTTCGCCATCGCCATCATCGTGCCGTGGACGACGTCGGACTCGGCCCGCTCCAACACCTACACCGAGAGCCAGGCGATATCCGAGGCGTACTGGGCCGCCCAGCGCCTCCCCGCCGCCGACGCCCGGCGCGTCCAGGACGGGCTGATCGCCTACGTCGAACTCGTGCGCGGCCCCGAGTGGCGGCTGATGAGGCACGGCCGGCTCAGCTCCCGCGGCTGGGCCGACCTCGACCGGCTCCGCCGCGAGGTCATCGCCGTCCAGGCCGGCACCGACGAGGCCAAGGACGCCCGCAGCGCCGTCCTGGACCACCTCGGCGAGATCTCCGCGGCGCGGCGGCAGCGCGCCATGGACGCCCGGACGACACCCCCCGCCGGCCTGCTCGGCGTCACCCTCGTCACCGGCGCCGTGGTCCTGCTGCTGCCGTTCCTCGCGGGGGCCCGCCCGCGCGGCATGACGCTGGTGCCGCTGTCGCTGATGGCGGCGCTGCTCGCCGCCGGGGCCTACCTCACCGTCGACATCTCCCACGTGTTCAGCGGCGCCCTCGCCGTCGGCCCCGAGGCCTTCACCGGCCTGCACGCCGACCTGCAGCGCATCGCGGGCGGCGGCTGATGCGCCCGCGCCCTGGCGCTTTCGCGCCCGACCTCACCCTGCACACCGACCAGGGCATCACCAGCGTCGCCGAACTGG
>NZ_JBFARL010000343.1:0-4570 GCF_040674655.1 Actinomadura sp. NPDC049753
GGCAGGACCCCCACCACGACGCCGCCGGCGGTGGTGGGGGTCCTGCCCGCCGCCGACCGCGCCGCCGCCGGGCCCGACCTCACCGTCGCCGTCCCCACCGGCCTCGGCCAGGCCCGCAACAACGTCATCGTCAACGCCGCCGACGCCGTCATCGCCGTCGGCGGATCCTGGGGGACGCTGTCGGAGATCGCCCTGGCCATGCGCGCCGGGCGCATCCCCGTCGTCCAGCTCGGCGGCTGGCGCGTCCACGACGAGGACGGACGGCCGCTCGGCGGCATCGTGCACGCCTCCGACCCCGCCGCCGCCGTCCACGCCACCGGCCTGTGGCCCTAGCCCCATCAGGGCCAAGTGGCCGGCAACTCTCAACCCGTCGTCGAACGCCCGGCCCTCAGCCCCGAGGGTGCCTCACAGATCCGGACGCGAGACGGGCGGCCGGGCGGCGATGCCGTTCAGCAGCAGCTCAGCGCAGGACGGCCGCCAGCAGGTCTGTGCCCAGCGTCGTCACCTCGGGCAGATTGACGGTGTAGTGGACGTAGCGCCCCTGCCGCCGGGATGCGAGCAGGCCCGCGCGACGCAGGACGGCGAGGTGGCGGGAGACCTCCGGGGCCGAGAGCCCCCAGGCGTGGGCCAGCTCGCCGGTGGTGTGCGGGCCGCGGGCCAGGGTGCGCAGCAGCCGCAGTCGCACCGGATGCGCGAGCGCCTCCAGCCGGAGGGTGACCGTTTCCAGCGACACCGGCTCCGAGGGACCCGGCTCGGCCACGGGGTACTGCACCACCGGCTGCCATCCGGGCGCGTGGACCACCACCAGGTGCGGGCGGCCGAAGTCACTGGGGATGAAGGTGACCCCGGTGCCGCGGGCGGTGGTCGTCTTGTCCTGCAGCTTGTCCACGACGACGCAGTCGCCGTCCGGTGCCAGGGCGACCGCGCCGGAGACCGAGGCGAGCGCCGCCCTGAGGCCCTGGCGCTTCAGCAGGTCGTTCTTCAGCCGCAGGTCGGTGGCCAGCTTCACCGCGACGCCCGTCCAGGCGGCGTCGAAGAACGCCCCCGCGCACTGTTCGAGGGTGTGGCGCACCCGCGCCCGCACCGCGGCCGGATCCGCGAGCAGCCGCTCCGCGAACGCCTCCTGGAGCGCGCCGCGGGCCTGGGCCAGTTCCAGGGCCCGCTCCCGCGCGGTGGCGTCGGCGAGCGGCGACGGCGCGGCGAAGTGGACCCGGTCGCTGCCGCACGTGGTGGTGAGCGCGGCGGTCACATAGGTCTCGTCGTCGATCCGGTCCACATCGTCCAGCTCCTCGGCGAGGGTCTGCCGAGGCCGGGCGGGGACCAGGAAATCGGCTCGTGAGGAACGCCAGAGGAACTCCGCCTCCCGCAACCGCTCGGCCAGCTCCGGCGGCAGCCCGGACCAGACGTCCGCGGCCCAGGCGGCCAGCCGCGGATGATGCCCCGGTTCGGCCAGGACGTGCAGCATCGCGGTCAGCTCGGCCAGCGGGGAGGCGGCGAACCGCAGCCGCTCGGCCGGCAGCCCGGTGATGTCGATGCGCAGCGTCATCCGCCCATCATCGCTGGTCGAACGGCCGGCGGCGGCGCCGGTTGACGATGTCCGTCAACCGGCGTGCCGCATCCGGCGGCCCGACACGACCGTTGGCGCCATGGCGACCCCCACCAGAATCCGGCCCCGCGACCTTCTCCGGGCCCTCGGAGGCCCCCGCTACGCCGTCGCCCTGGCCGTGGACGCGCTCGGTACCGGTCTGCTGCGGCCCTTCCTGCTGCTCTACGGCGTGACGGTGCTGAGGCTGTCCGCACCGGTCACCGGCACCGCCATGACGGCCGGCGTCGTCGCGGGCCTCGTGTGCATGCCCGCGGTGGGCCGATGGCTGGACCGGGGCGCACGCAGCACGGTCGTGGCCGCGTCGATGCTGGTGCGGGTGCTGGGCGTGGCGCTGCTGCCGGCCGCCCCGCCGGGGAACGTGTGGCTGTTCGCGGCAGCGGCGCTGTTCCTCGGCATCGGCAACCAGGCATGGCCGGCCGCCCACGCCGCCCTCGTGGCCACGGTCGCCCGCGGCCGGGAACGCGACGCCGCCCTCGCGGGGAGCCGCGCCCTGCGCAACGCCGGCCTGGGCGCCGGTGCGCTCCTCGCCACCGCATGCCTGGCGGGCGGCGCCACCGCACTGCAGGCGCTGGCAGCCGTGACCGGGGTCGCCTACCTCGCCGCGGCGGCCTTGGCGTGGTCGGTCCGCGTGCACGCTCATCCGGCAGCCGCCGAGGACAACGCCAACGGCAACGAGCCGACACCCCGGATGCGCGCGCTGCTGGCCGCCAACGTGATCTACGCCTTCTGCCTCAACGTCCCCGAAGTGGCGCTCCCTCTGGTCCTGGTGACGCAGATGCACGCCTCCCCGGTGTGGCCGGCGGCCATCTTCGTGGCCAACACGGTGCTGGTGATCACCCTGCAGGTTCCCGTCACCGTCCTGATGTCCCGCTTTCCCCGCGGGTCCGCGCTGGCGATCGCCGGCGTGGTGCTCACCGCGTCCTACCTCGGCTTCCTCGCGGCCACCTCCCTGGGACACGGCTGGGGCGCCCCGGCCGTCGCCGCGGTGTCCGTGGTCTGCACCCTCGGCGAGATCATCTATGCGGGCAGCGCCACCGCGCTCGTCACCGCCCTCGCCCCGGCGCATGTCCTGGGACGTACCCTCGCCCGCTTCCAGCTCTCCACGGGTTTCGGCCTCGCCGTCTCGCCGGCGGTCATCACCGCTCTCGCACCCCGCGGCCCGGCCGCGCTCTGGGGCGGCCTCGCCGCCGCGACGCTCCTTTCCGCCTCCGCCGTGCCCGCTGGGCATGCCCGATCCCGAGACACTGAGGAACGCCGCTCGGGGGCCGGCGCGTCCATGACCAAGACGGACGGCCCGTCGGCGACATCGTGCACGCCGCCGTCCGCGCCAGCGGCCTATGGCCCTAGCCCCGCACCCTGATCGGCGGCGTGGACGCAGGACCGCGGCCCGATGGCTCACACGAAGGACCCGACGACGTTCCCGGCCTCCGCCGGGCGGCCCACGGCGTGACCGAAGGCCGGAGGCCACACCGCGATCCCGCCGGGGGCCTAGTGGGCGGAGAAGCCGCCGTCCACGAAGATCGACTGGCCGGTGACGTAGGCCGAGGACGGCGACGCCAGGAACACCGCCGCTCCGGCGAAGTCCTCCGCCAGGCCGTTGCGGCCGGCCAGGGTCCGCTCGGCGAGCGCCCGCACCTTCGCCGGGTCCGACGACAGGCGCGCGTTCAGCGGCGTCATCACGAAACCCGGCACCAGGGCGTTGGCGGTGACGCCGCGGCTCGACCACGCCTCGGCCTGCGACCGGGCCAGCGCCACCAGCCCCGCCTTCGACACCCCGTAGGCGCCGCTGGTCACCGACGCCCGGAACGCCTGCTGCGAGGCGATGTGGATCAGCCGCCCGAAGCCGCGCTCGGCCATCCCCGGCCCGAATCGCTGCCCGAGCAGGAACGGCGCCTCCAGGTTCACCGCCATCGTGGCGTCCCACACGTCGGCGCCGAGCTCGTCCATCGGCGGCCGCAGGTTCACCCCCGCCGCGTTGACCAGGATGTCGGGCTCGCCGAACGCCGCCGCCGCGGCCTCGGCGGCGCCGGCGACCGCGTCCCGCGACCCCAGGTCGGCGCTCACCGCCGCGGCCCGGCAGCCGTGCCCCTCCAGCTCGCGGACGGTGGCCGCCAGCTCGGCCTCCCGCCGCGCCACGACCACCACCGAGGCCCCGGCCCGCGCGAGCGCCCCGGCGATCGCCCTGCCGATCCCCGAGCTGCCGCCCGTCACCACCGCGACCCTTCCCTCCAGCGAGAACAGCTCGGCCAGGTACGGGAGGGGGGAAGGGCGATCGCTCATGAGCGCAGAGTCTACGGGCCGGGTGGCGGGTCGTCCGGCGGGTCCTCGCCGCGGCGGCGGTCCCGCCACACCACGAAGACGATCACCGCGACCACCACGAAGGTCGGCACGAAGAACGGCACCGCCGTGATGATCGGATGGGACGCCAGCACCCCCTGCGCCGTCATGCGCCCGCCTTCGCGCGCGACCCGTCCCGCGCCGCCCCGGCGGGCCCGGGACGCTCCGGCAGCCGCCGCGCGATCCGCGCCACGCCCCAGCCCAGCGACAGCACCAGCGCCAGCGTGCACAGCAGCACCACCGCCGAGCACGCCGCCCACAGCCAGCCCGGCACGTCGGTCTTCAGCTCCCGCTGCAGGATCGTCCGCTCGCCCTGCAGTTCCCGGGTGAAGCGCGGCGGCGCGGGCAGCTCCTTAGCGCCGATCGCCGGGTCCTCGGGCAGGTAGACCGGGACGCCCGCCAGCGTCCGCCCGTCGTGGACGCGCACCAGCGTCTTCCACTCGCCGTGCAGCGGCATCGGCTCGCTCGTGCGGTAGACGCCCTCGCGCACCCTCACCAGGCGGTCGACGTGCAGGCCCTGCCCCTGCCAGCCCGTCACCGTCACCCAGGCCGGGCCGTCGACGGCGTCCGCGGGGGAGAACTCGACGCGCGCGCCGGCGGTGCGGTGCGCGGCGTCGCCGCGGACGC
>NZ_JBFARL010000344.1:0-4523 GCF_040674655.1 Actinomadura sp. NPDC049753
GATCCTGGAGGGCACCACCGCGAGCGTGCCGCCGCAGGGCGGCCGCAAGCACCCGCACCAGGAGTTCATCCAGATCGACACCACGAACGTGCTGTGCGGCGACCCCGGCCGCGAGGTGCCGCGCGTCCTCGGCGCCGCGCTCGCGCAGCTTCCCGCCGTGTGGCTGGTCGGGGCGATCGCGCTCGCGCTGTTCGGCCTCGCGCCGAGGTTCACCGGCGGCGCCTGGGCCGCGGTCGGGGTCTTCGCGGTCGTGACGCTCTTCGGAGCCGGGCTCGACCTGGACCAGTGGGCCCTGGACGTCTCGCCGTTCACCCACGTCCCGAAGCTGCCGGGGCACGACGTCACGGCGGCGCCGCTGCTCTGGCTGCTGGCGGTCGCGGCCGCCCTGTCCGCCCTCGGCCTCATCGGCTTCCGCCGCCGCGACCTCTCCACGGCGTGAGGCGCCCGGCGCCGGATAATCGGCGAGCCTCCCCGGACCCGAGCCGTTAGATTGGCCGGGTGACTTCCCCGAAACCCCTCGCCGTCTGCGTGTTCTGCTCGTCCAGCGGCAAGATCGATCGCCGTTACGTCGACCTCGCCGCCGAGGCCGGCGCCGAGCTGGCCCGGCGCGGCCACAGCCTCGTCAGCGGCGGCGCCCAGGTCTCGTGCATGGGCGCCGTCGCCCGCGCCGCGCGGGCCGGCGGCGCCCGCACGGTCGGCGTGATCCCCGAAGGGCTGGTCAGCGTCGAGATCTCCGACGAGGACAACGACGAGCTGATCGTCACCGGCGACATGCGGGCCCGCAAGGGCGAGATGGACCGGCGCAGCGACGCGTTCCTCGTCCTGCCCGGCGGCATCGGCACGCTGGAGGAGCTGTTCGAGGTGTGGACGGCCCGCGTCCTGACCATGCACGACAAGCCCATCGTCATCCTCGACCCGACCGGCGTCTACGAGCCGCTGCGCGAGCTGATGAAGGGCCTCACCGAGCAGGGCTTCGCCCGCCCCAAGATCTGGGACGCCGTCGGCTGGACGAGCTCGGTCCCCGAGGCGTTCGACCTCCTGGAGCGGTCCCAGCCCCGGATCGAGTTCTCCCCCGAGGACTACGCCGAAGCCGAACTCTGACCGTCGGCCGGTCGCCTGTCATCCGGACGCCGGTCATTGTGGGGGGCGACCCCCACACCCCCGAGGGGGACTGGCCGTCGTCCTCCGCTCCGCTCCGGACGCCTGTCATTGTGGGGGGCGACCCCCACACCCCCGAGGGGACTGACCGTCGTCCTCCGCTCCGCTGGCGCTCCGCTCCGGACGCCGGTCAGTCGTGCTTCCGGCCCGGCATGTTCTCGTACATGTCGGTGAGCTTCTGCCGGAAGCCGCGGGCCGCGATGCCGAGCTTCTGCGGGTCCTTGAGGCCCGCCTTGACGGCCTTCTTGGCCTGGTCCTTCATGATGTGCGGCGGGATCGGGGCGATCTCGTTGTCGACCACGAACTCCAGGACGACGGGGCGGTCGCTCGCCAGGGCCTCCCGCCAGGCGTCGGTGACCTTCCCGGGGTCGTCGCAATAGACGCCCTTGAGCCCGCAGAGCTCGGCGTACTTGGAGTACGGGAAGTCCGGGATGCTCTGGGAGCCCTCGTACTTCGGGTCGCCGCCCATCGCGCGCTGCTCCCAGGTGACCTGGTTGAGGTCCTGGTTGTTGAACACGGCGAAGATCAGCGGTGCCGAGCCGGCCATCCGGTCGGCGTATCGCTTCACGGTCAGCATCTCGTTCATGCCGTTCATCTGGAACGCGCCGTCGCCCACGAAGCAGATCACCGGGCGGTCGGGGTAGGCGAACCGGGCCGCGATGGCGTACGGGACGCCGGGGCCCATCGTGGCGAGGGTGCCCGACAGGGAGGCCTTCATCCCGTCGCGGAGCTTGATATGGCGGGCCCACCAGTTGGTGGCCGAGCCGGAGTCGGCGGTGAGGATCACGCCGTCCGGCAGCAGCGGCGACAGCTCGTGCGCGACGGCCTGCGGGTTGACCTTCCCCTCGAAGCTCTGCCCCGCCCGCTTCTCCATGACCGTGTTCCAGGCGCGGACGTTCTCCTCGATCTCCTCGCGCCAGGAGCGGTCCTCCTTGCGGCGCAGCAGCGGGATCAGCTCCCGCAGCGTCTCCCTGGCGTCCCCGACGACGTGCGCGTCCATCGGGTAGCGGATGCCGATCATGCTCCCGTCGATGTCGATCTCCACGCCCCTGCAGCTGCCCTCGTCCGGCAGCCACTCGGCGTACGGGAAGCTCGTGCCGATCATGAACAGCACGTCGCAGTTCATCATCATCTCGTCGCTGGCCTTGGAGCCGAGCAGGCCGATGGGGCCGGTGACGAACGGCAGGTCGTCCGGGACCACCTCGCGGCCGAGCAGCGCCTTGGCGATGCCCGCGCCGAGCAGCTCCGCCGTCTCGATCACCTCGGCCTCGGCGCCGGCGGCGCCCTGGCCGATCAGCATCGCGACCTTCGCGCCCTCGTTGAGGACGTCGGCCGCCTTGCGCAGCTCCACGGGGTCGGGCAGGACGCGGGGCCTGCTCCAGCCCACGCTGGAGTACACCGAGCCGTGCTCCTTCGGCGGCGACGGCACCGCGTCGGCCTCCTGGACGTCCTCCGGGATGATGATCGTCGAGACGCCGCGGGTGGTCAGGGCCGTCTTGAACGCCCGGTCGATGACGTGCCGCATCTGGCCGGGGTGCATGACGATCTGGCAGAACTCCGAGACGTCGGAGAACAGGTTCTCCAGATTGACCTCCTGCTGGTAGTGCGTGCCCTGCGCCAGGCGCTTCTGCTGCCCGACGATCGCCACGACCGGCTGATGGTCGAGCTTCGCGTCGTACAGGCCGTTCAGCAGGTGGATCGCGCCCGGCCCGGACGTCGCCGCGCAGACGCCGACCTCGCCGGTGAACTTCGCATGGCCGCAGGCCATGAACGCGGCCATCTCCTCGTGCCGCGTCTGGATGAACTCCGGCTCGCCCTCGGCGCGGTCGAACGCGCCGAGGAGCCCGTTGATGCCGTCGCCCGGGTACCCGTAGACGCGCTTCACGCCCCACTCGGTCAGCCGCTGGAGGACGTAGTCGGCCACTTGCTGCGCCATCGCTCTCTCCTTCGTCGTCGGTCGTGCGTCATCGCCGCAGCAGCCGCGCCGCGCCCGCGGCGGCTCCCGCCGCGGCGCCGGCCGTCGCGGCGCCCACCAGGTACTTGTGGCGCCCCGCCCACATCTGCGGGCTCCTCGCGTGCGCCTGCTCGTCGAACCGCCCGTGGCTGCCGTGGTCGCGGCCCGGTGTGTCGTCCGCCGGCTCCCACAGGTTCGCCGGCTGGTCCGGACGCGTGCGCTTCTCGGTCTGCTGGGACCTGAAGCCCGTCCGGGCCAGGTAGCGGTCCAGCAGCCCCGTGGCGAACTTGTCGGCGAGGATCGTGCCGACCGTGCTGCCCCCGACCCAGTACTCCCGGCGCCGGGGATGCTCGGCGGCGTAGAGGAGCGCGTCCGCCGCGATCTCCGGCTGGTAGATGGGCGGGACGGGCTGCGGGCGGCGCGGCAGCCGGTTCAGCACCCAGTCGAACTGGGGCGTGTTGACCGCGGGCATCTGCACCATCGTGAGCTTCACGCCGCTGCGCTCGTGCATCAGCTCCGCCCGCAGCGAGTCGTGCAGCCCCTGGACGGCGTGCTTGGAGCCGCAGTACGCGCTCTGCAGAGGGATGCCCCGGTAGGCCAGCGCCGACCCGCACTGGACGATCACACCGCGGTCGCGCGGCATCATCCGCCGCAGCGCGGCCCGGGTCCCGTTGGCGTAGCCGAGGTAGGTGACCTCGGTGGTGCGCCTGAACTCCTCCGGCTCGATCTCCCAGAACGGCGCGAACACCGAGGAGAACGCCACGTTGACCCACACGGCGATCGGCCCGAGCTCCTTCTCGGCCCGTTCCGCCGCCTCGTCCACCGCGCCGGGGTCGGCCACGTCCACGCTGATCGGCATCGCGCGCCCGCCGGCGGCCTCGACGTCGGCGGCGGCCCCCTCCAGTCCCTCGTCCCCGCGGGCCAGGAGGGCGACCCAGGCCCCGCGGCGCGCGAACGCCGCGGCGGTGGCGCGCCCGATGCCGCCGGAGGCTCCCGTCACCACGACGACCGTGCCCTTATCGATCTTGTAGTTCATGCTCATTCCCCATGACGGCGACGCTGGATCCGGCACAGGGACCCACTGCCCGAGCCGGGGGCTCTGTAACAAAGGGCCCGCCGGGACGCCTCGCGAGGCTCGGATACGGTCGTGCTGTGCGTATTCGTGACCTTGCCGTAATCGAAGGAGAACGATGAGCGTCGACGTCCCCGCCTCGCGGGAGCTCGCCGGGATCGCCGAACTCGCCGCCCGCGCCACCGGGGACCGTCTGCGGACGGCGTTCCGGTCGCGTCCCGAGGTCGATCTCAAGCGCGACATCCACGACCCGGTCACCGAGCACGACCGGGCGGCGGAGGAGACGATCCGCCAGGTGCTCGCCGAGCACACCCCCGGCAGCGTGGTCGTCGGCGAGGA
>NZ_JBFARL010000345.1:0-4493 GCF_040674655.1 Actinomadura sp. NPDC049753
GCCCGCCGAGTACGACAACGAGGCCAACCTCGCCGCCCTGGGCGAGCTGTGGTTCGGCGGCGGCGCCCGGTTCGGCGACTTCGTGCACGTCTCGGTCGCCCAGCACGCCCTCGGTGGTGGGCCGGGACAGCCCGACGCGCCGGGCCAGCTCCGACAGCGTCGCCTCGCCGCCGTCGCGCAGCGCGCGCAGCGTCGCGGCGGAGTTGAGCCGGCGGAGCACCGAGGGGTCGCCTCCGTGGAGAGAGTGGTGCGGCACGGGTACCCCTTGACAGCGTTCGGCGGACGGACGACATTATTGCCAGACTACTTATGAAAGCACCTTGCGTAAGTCGGCCGCCGGTTCCCCCCGGCGGCGCGGACGGCCAGGTCGGAAGGGTGCGCCCGATGCAGCGGACGGGGCCGACGATCGCGGTGGCCGGAGCGGGGCTGCGCGGCCGCGGCTACGCGGCGCGGATCCGGGAGGCCGGGGCCGGCCGGATCGTCGCGGTCGCCGAGCCCGACCCGGCGCGGCGCGCCCGGTTCGCGGCCGAGCACGGGCTCGCGCCGGAGCAGACCTTTCCCGGGTGGCGGGAGATGGCCGCCCGGGGCCGCCCCGCCGACGGAGTGATCATCGCGACGCAGGACGCCGAGCACGCCGAGCCCGCGATCCGGTTCGCCGGCCTCGGCTGCCACATCCTGCTGGAGAAGCCGATGGCGACGTCCGAGGCGGACGCGCTGCGCATCGTCGACGCCGTCGAGCGCGCCGGGGTGATGCTCGCCGTCTGCCACGTGATGCGCTACAGCCGGTACACCCGCGCGTTCAGGAGGCTGATCGAGGACGGCCGGATCGGCGCGCCGGTCAGCGTCCAGCACCTCGAACCGGTCGGCTGGTGGCACCACGCCCATTCCTACGTGCGCGGCAACTGGCGGCGGGCGGAGGAGTCCGGCCCGATGCTGATGACGAAGTCGTGCCACGACATCGACTGGCTGATCCACGTGATGGGCGAGGCCCCCGCGCGGGTGTCCTCGTTCGGGCGGCTGTCGCACTTCCGCCCGCAGGAGCGGCCGCCCGGCGCCGCCGACCGCTGCGTCGAGTGCGCCGTGGAGGCCAGCTGCCCCTACTCCGCGACCCGGCTGTACCTGTCGTGCCTCGGCGACCCCGCCCGCGAGAGGTGGCCGCTCGGCGCGGTCACCGACGACCGCACCGAGGCGGGCGTCCTGGGAGCGCTGCGCGATGGCCCGTACGGGCGCTGCGTCTACGCGTGCGACAACGACGTGGTCGACCACCAGGTCGTGAACATGGAGTTCCCGTCCGGCGCGACCGGCGTGTTCACCATGACCGCGTTCGCGGCGGCCGCCCCGCGCCAGACGCGCGTCTTCGGGACGTCCGGCTCCCTGGAGGGCGACGGCCTCCGCATCACGGTCCGCGACTTCGTCACCGGCGAGACCGAGACCGTCGAGCCCGGCGCCGCCCCTCCCGGCGGCGCGTCCGACGGACGGCACGACCACGACGACGACGCGCTGGCCGACGCCTTCGTCGCCGCGCTCGCGGCGGGCGACCCCGCCCCGCTCAGCACCGGCCCCCGGGAGAGCCTCGCCTCGCACCGCGTCGTGTGGGCGGCCGAACGGGCCCGGCTGGCCGGCACCGTCATCGAACTGGACCCGCGGTCATCCCCGGCGAAAGGCGCGGTGAGCCCGTGACCACCAGACTCCTGCCGGCCGTCGCCGCGGCGCTGTCCCTGGCTCTCGCGGCGGCCGCGTGCGGCGGCTCGTCCGGCGGGTCGTCGCCCGCGCGCAACGACGGCCGGGGCTCCATCACGGTCGCCACCGGCAAGGACCTCACCCGGACCGTGCAGCGGCTCGTCGCCGCGTGGAACGACGGCCACCCGAAGGAGAGGGTCCGGCTCGTCGAGCTGCCCGAGGACGGCGACCAGGCGCGGCAGCAGCTCGTCCAGAACATGAGGATCGAGTCGGACGCCTACGACGTCGTCCGGCTGGACGCGGTGTGGACGGCGGAGTTCGCCGCGCGCCGCTGGATCCTGCCGCTGCCGGACGGGCTGGTCGACGCCTCCTCGTTCGTCCCGGCCGCCCTGGAGACGGGAAAGTACCGCGGCAGGCTGTACGCGGCGCCGTGGCTGACCGGGACCGGCGTCCTCTACTACCGCGAGGACCTCCTCGCCGAGGCCGGGGTGAAGGGTCCGCCGAAGACGTGGGCCGAGCTCCGCGACGCCTGCGCGAAGGTCCGCCGGACGCCCGAGGGCAAGGGCGTCGACTGCTACGCGGGCCAGTACGGGAAGTACGAGGGGCTCACGGTCAACTACTCCGAGGCCGTCCAGTCCGCGGGCGGCGAGGTCTTCGACTCGTCGGGCAGGCCGCGGGTGGACACCCCGCAGGCCAGGGCCGGGCTCAGGTTCCTCGTGGACGGTTTCCGGAACGGCGCCATCCCGCGGAAGGCCATCACGTTCAAGGAGGAAGAAGGCCGCCGTGCGTTCCAGGAGGGGCGTCTGGTCTTCCACCGCAACTGGGCCTACGTGTACGCGCTCGCGGCCGGGAAGGACGGCTCGGAGGTGGCCGGGAAGTTCGGCGTCGCGCCGATCCCGGGAGAGGACGGGCCGGGTTCGGGGACCCTCGGCGGCGACAATCTGGCCGTGTCGGCGTTCTCCAGGCACCAGGCCACCGCCCGCGACTTCGTCGCCCACATCGTCAGCCCGGCCGTCCAGAGGGAGTACGGCAGAGCCCAGTCCTTCCCGCTGTCCCTCGCCGCCCTCTACGGCGACCCAGAAATGATCAAGCGGTACCCGTACCTGCCGGTGCTGAGGCAGGGCATGGACAAGGCGCGGCCGCGCCCGGTCGTCGTCCGCTACAACGAGGTCAGCGCGGCCGTCCAGGAGCACGTCACCGCGGCGCTCACCGGGAGGAAGTCGGCAGACCAGGCGTCCGAGGACCTCCAGAAGGCACTGGCCGCGCTCGCCGACTAGCGGAGCGGTAGGCGCTCGGGGTCACGCCGAGCCTGCGGACGAAGTGCAGGCGCAGGGAGTCGGCGCTGCCGAGGCCGCTGCGGTGGGCGACCTGCGCCATCGGGAGCGCGGTGCCCTCCAGCAGCTCGCGGGCCCGGTCGATCCGCTGGTGCAGCAGCCACTGCAACGGGCTGTGGCCCGTCTCCGCGTGGAACCGGCGCGTCAGCGTGCGGGTGCTGACGCGTGCGTGCCGGGCCAGGTCGGCGAGGGTGAGCGGCTCCCCCAGGCGCCGCACGGCCCAGGCGCGGGTCTCCGCGAGCGACACGTCCGGTCCGGCGGGCAGCGGATCTTCGAGGCGCTGCACCTGGTCAGCGGGACGCGGGGGCGCCGCGACCGTCAGGCGCGCCGCCCCGGCCGCCACCGCGGCGCCGTGGTCCTCGCGGATCAGGTGCAGGCACAGCTCGATCCCGGCGGCGGCCCCGGCCGAGGTCAGCACCGTTCCGTCCGTGACGTACAGGACGTCGGGGACGACCTTCGCGGCGGGGAAGCGGCGGGCCAGGTCGCCGGTGAGGCCCCAGTGCGTCGTGGCGCGGCGGCCCTCCAGCAGGCCCGCCTCGCCGAGCACGAAGGCGCCCGTGCAGATGGCCGCGACGCGTTTCCCCGCGGCCGCCGCGGCGCGCAGGGCGTCCAGGACGGACCGCTCGATGCCGGTGCGGCCCCCGCTGCCCACCACGATGACGCTGTCCGCGCCCCGCACGGCGTCCAGCCCGTGCGGGGCGACGACGTCCAGGCCGCCGACGGTCTCCAGCGGACGCCCCGGCTCGGCGGCGCAGAGCAGCAGCTCGTAGGCGGGACCGCCGCCCGCCTCGGCGGCGCCCAGCACCATCTGCGGGATCGTGACGTCGAAGGTCATCACCGGCGGGACGACGACGACCGCGACCGTGTGCATCTGGCCAGAACCTCCGGACGGTTGGCGATCAGGCCCCTGCCGTCCGGGCGCGGCGGACCGCAGAGTGGATCGGGCAACGGCCGGATGCCCGGCCACTACCTCACTGGAGTGAATTATGCCGTTCCATGTCGTCGTCGGCCGGGGCGCCACCGCCACCGCCACCGCGCTCCTCCTCGCCGGCGCGGGCGACCGCGTCCGGATGGTGTCCCGCAGCGGAGCGGGCCCGGAGCACCCGCTCGTCGAACGGCTCGCACTGGACGCCACCGACACCGCCGAGCTCAGCCGCCTCGCCGAGGGCGCCGCGACCGTGTTCAACGCGGCGGCGCCCGCCTACCACACGTGGCCGGACCTGCTGCCCGCGCTGTTCGGCTCGGTCCTGACCGCCGCCGAACGGTCCGGCGCGGGGTACGTCATGCTGGGCAACCTCTACGGATACGGGCCGGTGGACGGCCCGGTCACCGAGGAGCACCCGCTGGAGGCGACCGGGTCCAAGGGGCGGGTGCGCGCCGAGATCTCGGCCAGCATCGACGACGAACCGGTGAACGCGAACGCGACGGCCTTCGACGCCGCGATCCCGAGGTTGGCGGCCAACGCGGCGACGATGGCCT
>NZ_JBFARL010000346.1:0-4477 GCF_040674655.1 Actinomadura sp. NPDC049753
GGCCGGCGAGCCCGCCCACCGCGGCGCCGGAACCCGCGCCGACGCCCGCGTCGTGCTCGCCGGACGCGCCCGGGCCCACCGCCACCGAGAAGCGCGCCCTCAACCAGCTCGCCGCCCTGGTCCGGGAGTGCCACGGAAGCCGGGTCGACGTGTGGCTGGACGAGACCGGCACGCCGGCCGCTCCGGCGCCCGCCGCCGAGTGCCTGGCCACGGCGCGCCGCACCCAGCTGAAGTCGTACGTCGCGCCGGCCGCGCTGCTCTACATCGGCTCGGTGGAGGACCGCGCGCCCGCCATCGACCCGTACGGCATCGCGGGGGTCACCGCGGTGATCCTCGTCCTGGCGGTCGGGGTCAGCGTCCTCGTCGCCACCCGGCTGGCGCGGCCGGTGCGGGCGGTCACCGCGGCGGCCCGGCGGATGCGGGCCGGCGACGGCTCGGCGCGGGTCACGGTGCGCGCCAAGGGCGAGGTCGGCGAGCTCGGCGCCGCGTTCAACGAGATGTCCGAGCACCTGGACCGCATGGAGCGGCAGCGCAGGGCGATGGTCAGCGACGTGTCGCACGAGCTGCGGACGCCGCTGAGCAACATCCGGGGCTGGCTGGAGGCCGCCCAGGACGGCGTGGCCGACCTGGGCCCGGCGCTGACCGCCTCGCTGGTCGAGGAGGCCACGCTGCTCCAGCACATCGTCGACGACCTCCAGCAGCTCGCGCTCGCCGACGTGGGCAAGCTGCGGCTGCATCCCGAGCCGGTCGACGTGGCCGACCTGGTCGAGCAGATCGCGACCGTGTACCGGGCCGCGGCCGAGGCCGCCGAGCTGACGCTGACCGCCGAGGTGACCGGTCGGCCGCATCTGGACGCCGATCCGGTACGGCTGCGGCAGGCGGTCGGCAACCTGCTCGCGAACGCGGTCCGCTACACGCCGGCCGGCGGGCGGGTGAGCCTGCGGGCGTCCGACGACGGCGACGACGTGCTGATCGAGGTCGCCGACACCGGGCCGGGCATCGCGCCCGAGCACCTGCCGCACGTCTTCGACCGGTTCTGGCGGGCCGAGAAGTCGCGCAGCCGGCAGACCGGCGGCAGCGGACTGGGCCTGGCCATCGTGCGGCAGCTGGCCGAGGCGCACGGCGGATCCGCGGCGGTGCGAAGCGAGCCGGGCCGGGGCGCGACGTTCGTCCTGCGGCTGCCCCGTTCGCCGGACCGCGCCTGACCCGGCGCGACGTGATCGGTGAAGGATTCCCGGCCCGCCATGTAATCCGCCGGGGCCTTCTCCGACTTCTCGGCGTAACGGTCCCGAGAAGAGAGGAGGTGGCGTGGACGAGCAAGAAGCCCGATTCACCCGCCTCTACGAGACGCACTACCGCAACGTCTTCGGCTATGTGGTGCTGCGGGCCGCCCCCCAGGCCGCCGAGGACCTGACGGGCGAGGTGTTCACCGTCGCGTGGCGGAAGATCGACGAGATCCCCGACCAGGCGCTGCCGTGGCTGCTGGGCGTGGCCAGGAACGTGGTCCGCCGGTCGCACGGCGCGGCGGGCCGGGCGCGCGGACTGGCGGACCGGCTGGCCGGCCTCACCACCGACGCCGACCTGCACGCCTGGGACGTCGCCGAGCACCTCATCGCCCGCGACCAGGCGCTGGCCGCCCTGCGGGCCCTTCCGCCCAAGGAGGCCGAAGCGGTCGCCCTGACCGCCTGGCACGGGCTCGGCCCCGCGGAGGCGGCCCGCGCCGCGGGGTGCTCCCGCACCGCCTTCGTCGTCCGGCTGCACCGGGGACGCCGCCGGCTGGCCAGGGCGATCGAGGCGTCCCAGGAAAGCCCCGCGCGAGCGCAAGGACGCGCCCCGCGCCCGCGAGTCATCCAGGAGAAGTAGTGAAGCAGGACGAACTCGACAACCTGATCGCCGCCCTGAAGCCCGCGGCGGTCGCCGAACTCGCCGACGACGCCTACGCGCGGCGCCCCGACGTGGCTCAGGTCCGTGCGCGCGCCGACGCCTCGACCGTGAACTCGCGCCTGGTCCCGGCGCGGCGGCCGGTCCGGCGGCTGGCCCTCGCCGGCGTGGCCGCGGTGGCGGTGGCCGCGACGGCGCTGGCCGTCGCCGTGCCGTCGGACGGCCCCGGCGACGCCCCCGGCGCCGGACACGACGGGACGCTCGACACCCGCACTTTCCTGCTGGCCAGCGCGACGACGGCCGCCAAGCAGCCCGCCACCCGCGGGACCTGCTGGTACAAGCGGACCCGCATGTGGCAGGACATCATGCCCTTCAAGCCCGGCGCGGGCGTGCCGACGCCCGCGGGCAAGCCCATGGGCAGGCTCCAGAACTTCCAGGCGCGGACCGCGAGCAGCGTCGAGGACTGGGCGTGCGCCCAGGCCGGGACCGGCATGCGCTTCGGTACGAACGGACCGCTGGACATCAAGGTCACCTTCCCCACGAAGAAGGACGAGGCGGCCTGGAAGGCGGCGGGCTCGCCCCCGCTCGACGTCAACGACGGCACGACCGTCTCGAAGCCCCGCATGGTCACCTACAGCAAGGGCTCGCACCTGGTGAACCCCGTCATCGGGTCCCACGAGATCGAGTGGAAGACGATCGCGAAGCTGCCGGCGACCGACAGCGCTCTGGAGAGCTACCTGCGCAGGCTCTGGCGGCAGGACCGCCGGGGCGGTGCGCACGGCTACACCGCCCCGGCGGATTTCGGCCAGTACGTCTTCGTCAGCGCCTGGGACCTGTTCATGGCCCCGACCACCCCCGGCACCCGGGCGGCCCTCTACCGGATCCTGGCGCGCACCCCGTCCGTGCACGTCACCGGACAGATCACGGACCGGCTGGGCAGGCCCGGCGTGGCCATTACCGCCAAGGGCACCAGCGTGCGGCTGGTCGTGGACCGTAAGACCGCCCACCTCCTCGACTTCGAGGACCAGTACACCGCCCTTCCCGGCAAGAAGGCCGGCAGTGAGTACCTGGCCTTCGAGAGCCAGGGCTGGGTGAACAAGCTCGGAGCCACCCCCGCCCGCTGACCGCCGACGACCACGGGGACGCCGCGCGCTCCGCGGCGTCCCCGCCCTTGTCTCCACCGTCCCCCCGGGGTCCGTCTGAGCCGGGGAACGACCGCCGACCGGTCGACCCAAATTGCGCTGGGCGTCTTGTCCGGGACGGTCTCCTTCGCCTGGCCGATGTGGTCGGGTGCCGGCGAACAGCCGGCCGGAACAAAGGAGATCCCTCATGAGCAGACTTTGGGGGGCGCTCTTTGAAGCGCTCTCCCTGATTTGCGTATCGGCGGGAGCGGCGTACGCGACGCGGCTCTACCCCGAGCACTCGGCGGCGCCCGTGGGTGCACTGATCACAATTTTCGGGGCCGTTTTCTTCAGCCTGGCCACGCGTCTTTCGCCTGGCAGGGCGAAGCAACCGCGTGCCAAGGTCCGGTGGAGGCGACGCCATTGGAAGTGGGTGCTCGTCATGGTGGTTCCCAGCACCTTCCAGGGGCAGGTCCACCAGGCCGCGCTGGAGCGTGTGAGCATCGGAACCCTGATGACGGTCATGACGCTCGGCGCGCTCGCCCTGGCGACGTGGCGGCTGTTCTTCTCCACGCACGGGTCACGCCGACGATGGCACGTCCTGTGGTTCGTGATCGGCCTGGCCGGGGTCACCATGCTGACCAGGCCGTTCACGGGCGGGACGGGGATCCTGGGCCTGGCCCTGACGGGCGTGGCCGCCGTCATCGGCGTCAACGGCACGATCGCCTCGGGAAAGCTGACCGAGATGGGGCTGCTCTCCCGGGTCGTCGAGCTCAACTGCTGGGCGGGCGCCTGCCTGGTCGGGGTGCCCGTCCTCGTCTGGACCGACGATCACTGGGTGACCTGGTACGTGCTGTCGACCGTGGTGGTCACGTCGCTCCTGAACATGATCGCCAACAAGCTGCACGTCCGCGCCTTCGACCTCGTCCAGTCGGACGATGGGTTGATCAGCACGGTGAAGTGCCTCAACCCGGTGCTGGCATGCCTCGTCGGCGTGGTCGTCGGGACCGGCGGGTCGCCGGGACTCTTCGGATGGATCGGCGCCGGGCTGGTGGTGGGGGCGTCCCTCGCCGCTCTCCGGGCCTTCCACCGCCACGGCCTCCACATCGGCCCCCGGACCGTCAACGGCGGTGTCTGGAAGCAGCCGCTTCCCGTCACCGACCCGATCTGGAAGCCGGACGGCGTCTGGAAGTGGGGGCTTCCCGCCACCGGCCCGAACGGCGGTGCCTGGAATGGCCGGCCTTCCAGGATCCGGCTTCCGAGCATCTGGAAGCCGGATGACCGGGGCCGACCGGTCTACAGATTCGCCTGACGGCTTCAACGCCGCCGGTCAGAACGATCCGCGACCATCTGAGGTCACGGACGGCGTGACGCGCACGCGTTGACGCCAGCACAGGCGGTGGAAGCGGGCCCGGCCCGCGGCCCCCCCCCGCCCGGGGCCGCGCCCCGGGGGCGGGGGGCGCCGCGGGGAGGGG
>NZ_JBFARL010000347.1:0-4324 GCF_040674655.1 Actinomadura sp. NPDC049753
CGCCCGCTTCGTCCTGCGCCTCCCCCGCGACGACCTCCCGGGGTAGCCGTCCCCGCGGGACGGCCACTCCAGGGCGGGACGTCATCACGCGCCAGGCGCGCGTGAGCGCGGGCAGCTGCGGAAGCCACAGGTCCATGGAGGTGCCGAGGGACGGGCCGAGGACGACGACGGGCGCGCCGTCCGGACCGTCCAGGCGGTGCCGCGGCGCCGCGATCACGCGCGGCTCCTGCGGTAGGCGTCGAGGGCCCGGCCCACGAGGTCGGCGGCGGCCCCGGTCCCGGGGTCGTCGCCGAGGACGTCCAGGAGGTCGTCGAGGTCGGCGCGCATCAGCTCGGTGGACACCTCCAGGCCGTCCAGCAGCTCGGCGGCCGTCTCGGCGGCGCCGCCGGTCAGCCGCAGGCACTCGCGCAGCGGCTGCCACTCGGCGTGCCACTCGCCCGCCGGCCGCTCGTGCGGCGCGGCCTGCGCGGCGAGGATCACCTGGACCTGCGCCGGGACCTGCAGGGCGGCGGAACGGACCAGCGCGGACAGCGCCGGGTTGCGCTTGTGCGGCATCGACGACGAGCCGCCCCGGCCCGCGCCCGCGGCCTCCGCGACCTCGCCGACCTCGCTCTGCGCCAGCAGCCACACATCAGTGGCGATCTTGCCGAGGGCGCCCGCGGCCACCGCCAGCGCCGCCGCGAGCCGGGCGACGGGCGTGCGGCGGGTGTGCCACGGCAGGACGGGCCGCGCCAGCCCGGTCTCCTCCGCGTAGGCATCGACGAGGTCGAGGGCCCGGTCTCCGAAGGCGTCCAGCGTCCCGGCGGGGCCGCCGAGCTGGGCGGGCAGCGCCACGGCGGCGAGCCCCTCGCGCGCCTCCAGGCAGCCCATGAGCCAGCCCGCGGCCTTGGCGCCGAACGTCGTCGGCAGCGCCTGCCGGCCGAGCGTGCGGGCCGGCATGGGCGTGTCGCGGTACCGCGCCGCGAGCCCGGCCAGCGCGTCCAGTGCCCGGTCGAGGTGGGCGAGGACGACGCGCCTGGCGCGGGCCGCGACGAGCATGGCGCCGGTGTCGGCGATGTCCTGGCTGGTGGCGCCCTTGTGGACGTGCTCGCCCGCGGCGCCCGCGAGCGCGCGCAGATCGGCGACCAGCGGCACGACGGGGTTGCCGGAGCCGCGCGCCCGGCGGGCGATGCCGGGCAGGTCGAACCGGTCCGCGTCCGCGGCGGCGGTGATCGCCTCCGCGGCGGCGGCGGGGACGAGGCCGAGCCGGGCCTGCGCGCGGGCGAGCGCCGCCTCCGCGTCGAGCATGGCGGTCAGGTAGGCCAGGTCGCTGGTGGCGGCCTCGGCCTCCGTCCCCGCCCGGACGGGCGACAGCAGGCCCGCGTCCGGCGCCGGACGGGGCTCCCCCGCGGGCCCGTGCCCGCCGGACGGCGGCGGGTGCTCGTCAGAAGGCAAGGAACACCGTCTCCCCGTCTCCCTGCAGGCGGACGTCGAACCGGTACTCCCGCTCCCCTTCGCGTTCGGCGACCAGGGTCGCGCGCCGCTCCCGCGGGACGGCGCCGAGCAGCGGGTCGGACGCGTGGGCGGCCGAGTCCTCGGGGAAGTAGAGCCGGGTGAAGACCGGCTTGAGGAGGCCGCGGGCGAACACCAGCACGGCGATGTAGGGAGCGCTCTCCCCGATCCCGCCGGGTTTGAGGGTGCTGAACCAGAAGCCGCCGTCGGCGTCGGTGGCGCACCGGCCGAAGCCGGAGAAGCCGTGCCCGTCGCGCACGAGGCCGCCGGGGC
Organism: Actinomadura sp. NPDC049753; assembly: GCF_040674655.1. Taxonomy (NCBI): domain Bacteria; kingdom Bacillati; phylum Actinomycetota; class Actinomycetes; order Streptosporangiales; family Thermomonosporaceae; genus Actinomadura; species Actinomadura sp. NPDC049753. The sequence goes on from NZ_JBFARL010000347.1 coordinate 1,765, forward strand.
GCCGCGGGACCTCGCCTTTCCCGTCGGCCTGCCAGATCTCCAGGAGCGCGTCCGGCACCGGCTCCCCCGCGCCGTCCAGGACGCGCCCGCGCACCCGGATCGCGTCGGGCCGCCACGGCGGGACCACCTGCGGGCCGGCCTCGTACGGCAGCGCGTAGCCGAAGAAGGGGCCGACCGTCTGCGACGGCGTCATGGCCGAGGGCGTGGGAGAAGGCGTGCTCATCAGGCCTCCGTCGGGGTGTCGCCGAGGACGATGTCCCACTGGTAGCCGAGCGCCCACTCCGGCGTGGTGGTGTCCATGTCGAAGCGGGAGATCAGCTTCTCCCGGTCCCGCTCGTCCGGGATCGACTGGAGGATCGGGTCGTAGGCGAACAGCGGGTCGCCGGGGAAGTACATCTGGGTGACGAGCCGCTGGGTGAAGGCGGTGCCGAACACCGAGAAGTGGATGTGGGCGGGCCGCCAGGCGTTGCGGTGGTTGCCCCACGGATAGGCGCCCGGCTTGATCGTGACGAACCGGTAGCGGCCGTCGCCGTCGGTCAGGCAGCGCCCGGCGCCGGTGAAGTTCGGGTCGAGCGGCGCCGGGTGGACGTCGCCGAGGTGGTGGTACCGGCCGGCGGCGTTGGCCTGCCAGACCTCCACGAGCGCCCCCCGCACCGGGCGGCCCGCGCCGTCGAGCACGCGGCCGGTCACGACGATCCGCTCGCCGAGCGGCTCGCCGGTGTGCTGGACGGTGAGGTCGTGGTCCCTCCGTCCCAGCTCCTGGTGCCCGAAGACCGGGGAGGTCAGCTCGACGGTGTCGGGGCCCGGTTTCGGCATGACCAGTTCGTGGGACGGGGCGCGGAGCACGGTGCTCCTGTAGCCCGGGTACAGGTACGGCGGGTGCGTCATGGCCTCGTCCCCTCCTGCTCGCCTTCCGCCGGGACGCGTTCGGTCAGCCGCGGCCCGGCCCACCACCCTCGCAGCCCGTGCGGCGTGCGCCGGAGCCCGGCTTCCGCCCAGTGGAAGACGAGGGGCGCGATCAGAGCCTTTCGGCCAGTCCGAACACCGGGAACAGGCTCGTGTCGAAGAAGACCGAGACGTGCGCGACGCCGTCGCCGGTGACGCTCAGCACCTGGATCTGGTACGCGCGGTGCACGCCCTCGTCGTCGCGCATGTAGAGCCCGAAGGCCGGCTGCCCGTTCGCGGCGGCCGGGACCATCCGGATGTCGCCGGGGGCGGGACCGCACTGGGCCTTGATGAGGCGGACGACGTGGTCGGCGCCGACGAACCACTGCGGGAACGGCGGCATCTCCCAGACGACGTCCTGCTTGAACAGCTCGATCAGGCTCGCGATGTCGGCGGTCTCGAACGCCTTCGCGTAGCGCTCCAGGAGGTCGCGCTGGCCGGGGTCGGTCGGCTCGACCAGCTCGTCGCGCAGGGGGGCGTTCTCGTCGAGCTGCGCGCGGGCCCGCTGCAGCGCGCTGTTGACCGCGGCGGTGGAGGTGTCGAGAAGCTCGGCCACCTCGGCGGCCCGCCACTTCAGCACGTCCCGCAGGATCAGCACGACCCGCTGCTTGGCGGGCAGGTGCTGCAGGGCAGCCACGAACGCCAGCCGGGTGCTCTCGCGCGCGGTGACGATGGTCGCCGGGTCGGCGGCGTCGGCGCCGAGCACGGCGTCGGGGGCGGGCTCCAGCCACGGCACCTCGTCCGAGGCCACCACGGGCCGCTCGGGCTCGTCGCTCGGCGCCCCGAGGCCGGACGGCATGGGCCGGTTGCCGCGCTGGTCGATGGCGGTCAGGCACACGTTGGTCGCGATGCGGTACAGCCAGGTGCGCAGCGAGGAGCGGCCCTCGAAGCCGCCGTAGGAGCGCCATGCCCGCAGGTAGGTCTCCTGCACCAGGTCCTCGGCGTCGTGGATGGAGCCGAGCATCCGGTAGCAGTGCGCCAGCAGCTCCCGCCGGTACGGGTCGGCCAGCGACTGGAAGTCACGGTCTGTCTCGACGGTGTTCGGCATGGTGTCGGGCATGGTGGTCGTCACCTCTGCTGGGCGGCATCGCCAGGGCGGCGAGGGCGGCGGGCGCCGTCGCCTCCGACCGTAGACGAGCCCACCGACAGAACACGGGCATCACCTCGGATCCTACGCCTGCGCCCCGTGGCCGCGCCCGGTGCCGTCGCCGGGCGGCCGCCGGCGCTGAGGTTCGATCACCGTGATCCCGGCACCCGACATCCCGGCGAGGGCGGCCGGGGCGTCGTCCAGGGCCAGGACCCGGCCGACCAGCAGGTCGGGGCGCAGCGTCCCGGCGCGGACCAGCTCCATCATCGGGCCGTAGGCGTGGGCGGCCATCCCGTGGCTGCCGACGATCTCCAGCTCCCACCCGATCACCCGCTCCATCGGCAGGTCGGCGCGGCCCGCGCCGGGCGGCAGCAGCCCGACCTGGACGTGCCGGCCGCGGCGGCGCAGGGACTCGACCGAGGCGCGGGCGGTGGCCGGGCTGCCGAGCGCGTCCAGCGAGACGTGGGCGCCGCCGTGGGCCGCCTCGCGCACGGCCTCGGCCACGTCGTCGTGGGCCGCGGCGTCGAC
>NZ_JBFARL010000348.1:0-4250 GCF_040674655.1 Actinomadura sp. NPDC049753
GCCTGGTACCAGCGCGACCCGGAGCGTTTCCGGACGCTGCTGCGGCGCACGTCGCTGCTGCACGCCCGTCCCGCCGCCGGCGACCGCCACCCGGACGACGCCCGCGCACACCCACGGCGGTCCCAAGCGTCCGGCGAACCGCGCCCTGATCGGCGTCGCGGCGGCCGCGCTGACCGTCATCGTCGGGCTCGGGGCCTGGGCGCTGACCGGCCTCGTCGGCGACGACAAGCCCGAGGGCGGCGGCGGCCCCACCGACAACGCCCAGACGAGCGCGCCGCCCAAGCCGACCGTCGTGAAGCTCACCCCGCAGGACGTCCGGCCCGCCGAACGCCCCGTGGGCGGTCACGTCGACGGCGCGATCGGCAAGAACCTCGCGTCCGTCGTCGACGGCAAACCCGGCGGCGACTGGGAGACCCAGAGCTACGCCGACGCCGACTTCGGCCGGTACTCCAAGGGCCTCGGCGTCCTGCTCGACATGGGCAAGCCCGTCAAGGTCGCCAACGTGAAGGTCTACTCCCCGGTGAGCGGCGGGGTGCTGCAGCTCCGCGTCGGCGACTCGCAGTCCCCGACCGACCTGAAGCGCGTCGGCGAGCAGACTCCCAACGGCGGCGAGGTCGCCTTCGCCGCGAACCCGCAGGCCACAGGCCGGTACGTGCTCGTCTGGTTCACCCAGCTGCCCGGCGGGCCGTTCAAGGGGCGGCTCGGCGAGATCGCCGTCTACGGGGCGGCCGGCTGATCACGTTCCGGCAGGGGGCCGATGTGAGCTGTGACGTGGAGCGGCGCATGTCTGTATCGTGCCTGTGAGCAGTTTGTCCCCTCGCCCCCAGGATCACGTGGTGCCTACCTCAGCAGCCGGTCGCGGATGTCCGGCGCCGCCCGGGCGTCCCGAACGAGAAAGCGGTCGCTCATGACGTCGGTGAGCATGCGTCGCGTAGGCGAAGTGCCCGACAAGGAGCTCCTCGCGCGGCACGCCCAGGGTGATCCGCACGCCTTCGCCGAACTCGTGCACCGCCACCGCGACCGCATGTGGGCGGTCGCGCTCCGCACGCTCGGCGACCCGGAGGAGGCGGCGGACGCGCTGCAGGACGCGTGCCTCTCGGCGTTCCGCGCCGCCGGGCGGTTCCGCGGGGACGCCGCCGTCACGACCTGGCTGCACCGCATCGTGGTGAACGCGTGCCTCGACCGCGTCCGGCGCAAGTCCGTCCGCCCGGCGACGCCGATGGGCGACGACGCGACCTTCGACGCCGTCGCGCCCAAGATGCCCGACCCGACCGACGCGCACGGCGTCTCCCTCGACGTCCGCACCGCGCTGGAGCAGCTGCCGTACGAGCAGCGGGCCGCCCTGGTCCTCGTCGACATGATGGGCTACTCCGTCGACGACGCCGCACAGGTCATGGAGGTCCCGCCCGGAACGATCAAGAGCCGGTGCGCGCGGGGCCGCGCCCGGCTCGCGCCCCTTCTCGTCCACCACCGGAACCGACGCGAGCCCAGGAACGTCGGAGGTGTGGAAGGAGGTGGCATGCCCAAGTGAACCCCGCGCACCTTGACTACGACGTCTTGGCCGACCTGGCCGAGGGACTTCTCGAAGACGACGAAGCCGCCTCCGTCAACGCACACCTAGACACCTGCGCCGACTGCCGTGAGCTGTCCGCCGACCTTGCGGACGTCTCCCGGATCCTGGCGGAGGCCCCGGTGCCGTCCATGCCCGCCGAACTGGCCGAGCGCATCGACACCGCCATCGCGGCGGAATCGATGCACAGCGCCACCGTGGCGAGCCTGGAGCAACGGCGCGGAAGGCGGCATTGGCGGATACTGTCGGCGGCCGCGGCGACGGTGGTCGTGCTCGGCGGCGGAGCGACGGTCGGCAAGATCGCGCTGGACGGCGCGAGCAGCAGTGACAGCGCGGCGCGGCATCCGGCCCCGCACCGCTCCTTGACCGATTCGGGCTCGGGCTCGGGGGTGCCGAAGGTGGCCCCCGGAGAACCCGGCCCCACGTTCAAGGTCGCCCAGAGTGGCACCGACTACCGGTCGGGCACGCTGGGCGAGCAGGTCGGCGGCGTCGTGACGGGCGAGCAGGAGATGCGCGCCGAGGCCGTCGCGCCGGACGCCCGGCTCCGCGGCTGCGTCGCCGGCGTCGCCGGCGGGCAGACGCTCCTGCTCGTCGACCAGGCGAAATACGAGGGACGGCCCGCGATCATCATCGCCGTGAACGGCGACCGCCCCGGCAGGCGGAACATCTGGGTCGTCGGGCCGGACTGCTCCCCGCAGGCCCATCACCTGCTGAAGCAGCTGAAGAACGTCTGACCCGCCAAGCCCTGACCTGGGCACTCGCGCACACTGAGGGCCATGGACGGTCGATCCCGTCCATGGCCGCTCACGTGAAGCCATGGCCTGCCTGAGACGCCCTGTTCTCTATGTGACGCCTAGTTTTTCTGCGAAGTTCTTGGGGCGTCGGCAGCAATACCCCGGGGACGGCGCGGCAGCGGCAATACCGATCTTCCATGCCGCCACGTCGTGTCCGCCGGGGGCGTTCAGAGGGAGGCGAGGAAGTCCAGGGCCGTCGCCCAGGCGCGCTCGGCCGCTTCGGCGTCGTAGTCGGGCAGGTCGGGGTCGGTGAACAGGTGGCCCGCGCCGCGGTAGCGGAACACCTCCACGTCCGCGCCCGCCTTGCGCATCTGCAGGTACCACGCGTTGAGCCAGTCGACGGGCTCCCACGTGTCGGGGTCGGCGACGTGCAGCTGCACCGGGATGTCGGTGGACGCGTCCTCCGCGATGTCGGACGTGCCGTGCATCAGCAGCAGCCCGCCCGCCTTCTCGTCGGCGAACGCGAGGTTCTGGGCGATGGAGCCGCCGAGCGAGAACCCCGCGTAGACGAGCCCGCCCTCCCCGGTCAGCGGCGCGGCGGCCACGACGGCGCGGCGCAGCAGCTCGTCCCGCCCGATCTCGTCCTTGATCTCGATCCCGGCCTCGGCGTCGTCGACGACGCGCCCGTCGTAGAGGTCGGGGGCGTGCACCTCGTGCCCGGCGGCACGGAGCCGGTCGGCCGCCTGGTGCACCGCGGGCCGCAGCCCGTACATCGAGTGGAGGAGGAGAATGCGTGCCATGGGCCCAGCCTAGAGCGCCTCCGGGCGGCCCCGGCGGCCGGTGGACGGCCCGGCGCCGCGTACCGGGGAATCTGCGGGCCCTAGGATCGGTTGACGCGACTGTGAGGCCGGGTCGTGCGGCACCGACGGCCAACGAGGAGAGGCAAGAACTGTGAGCGACGTCCGTAACGTCATCATCATCGGCTCCGGTCCCGCGGGCTACACGGCCGCCGTCTACGCGGCCCGCGGCGACCTCAAGCCGCTGGTGTTCGAGGGTTCGGTGACGGCCGGCGGTGCGCTGATGAACACCACCGACGTGGAGAACTTCCCCGGCTTCCCCGACGGGATCATGGGCCCCGACCTGATGGACAACCTGCGCAAGCAGGCCGAGCGCTTCGGCGCCGAGCTCATCACCGACGACGTCACCGAGGTCGACCTGACCGCCGACCCGAAGGTCGTGAAGGTCGGCGACGAGACCTACCTCGCCAAGACCGTGATCGTCGCGACCGGCTCCGGGTACCGCGAGCTGGGGCTGCCGGACGAGAAGCGGCTGTCCGGCCGGGGCGTCTCCTGGTGCGCCACCTGTGACGGGTTCTTCTTCCGCGAGCAGGACATCGCCGTCGTCGGCGGCGGCGACACCGCGATGGAGGAGGCGATCTTCCTGACCAAGTTCGCCCGCTCGGTGACCGTGGTCCACCGGCGGGACGAGCTGCGCGCGTCCAAGATCATGCAGGACCGGGCGTTCGCCAACGAGAAGATCAAGTTCCTCTGGGACAGCGAGGTCGCCGCGATCCACGGCGACGACCGGGTGACCGGCGTGACGATCCGCAACACCCGGACCGGCGCGGAGTCCGCCCTGGAGATCACCGGCCTGTTCATCGCGATCGGCCACGACCCGCGCAGCGAGCTGTTCGCCGGCCAGCTGGAGACCGACACCGACGGCTACCTGCTGGTCGACGCCCCCACCACGAAGACGAAGATCCCCGGCGTGTTCGCCTGCGGCGACGTGGTCGACCACATCTACCGGCAGGCCATCACCGCGGCGGGCAGCGGCTGCTCGGCCGCCATCGACGCCGAGCGCTGGCTGCAGGACCGGGACGCCGCCGAGACCGTCCCGCAGGCCTGACCGCCCCACCGGCCATGCGGCCCCGGCCCGGCGCTTGAGCC
>NZ_JBFARL010000349.1:0-4244 GCF_040674655.1 Actinomadura sp. NPDC049753
CCCTTGTTGGAGCCACGGACGGCCCGGGGGGGCAATGCCTGTGTGGCCCTGACTCCGCGCGCGGGCTCGGGGGCGGCGCCGTCCCCGGCCGCGGCGGCTCAGGTGGCCTGGCTCACCGTCGACATGTGGAAGTCGGGGACCCGGATCGCCGGCATGGCGGTGCGGGTGAAGTAGTCCGACCACTCGCGCGGCAGCGTCGGCCCGGTCTCGCCGACCTCGGCGATCCGCGACAGCAGGTCGACCGGGCTCTCGTTGAACCGGAAGTTGTTCACGGCCCCGACGACCTCGCCGTCCTCGACGAGGTAGACGCCGTCGCGGGTGAGGCCGGTCAGCAGCAGGCTCTGCGTGTCGACCTCCCGGATGTACCACAGGCACGTCAGCAGCAGCCCGCGCTCGGTGCGGGCGATCATCTCCTCCAGGGACGCGCCGCCCTCGGGACCCCTCATCGACAGGTTGTCGACGGCGGGGGTCAGCGGCAGCCCGGTGCGCTCGGCGGAGTGCCGGGTCTGCGCGAGGGACGTGAGGGCGCCCTCGCGGATCCAGTCGGTGGCGCCGAGCGCGAGCCCGTTGTCGAACACCGAGGACTCGCGGCTGGAGGCGTGCGCGATGACGAACGGCGCGCACTGCATGCCCGGGGCGGCCGGGTCGCTCGACAGGGTGACCGGCAGGTCGCTGAGCCGCTCCCCGACGCGGGTGCCGCCGCCGGGGGCGCTGAACACCGTCCGGCCGTCCTGGGCGTCCTGGGCGCCCGCCGACCAGTACAGGTAGATCATCAGGTCGGCCACGGCGGACGGCGGCAGGATCGTCTCGTACCGGCCGGCCGGCAGGTCCACGCGCCGCTCGCCCCACTCCAGCCGCTGGGCGAGGCCGCCGGTGAGGCCGGCGACGTCGACGTCGGTGAAGTCGCGGGTGCCCACGCCCGCCCACGCCGAGCCGCCCGCGCCCTTGGCGTTCAGCTCCAGCAGCCCCGTGGGCTGGTCGTGGCGCAGCCGCAGCCCCGCCGAGGAGCCGAGGAACGTCGAGGTGAGGACGTGGTTGGCGAACCCGTACAGGCGCCGGTCGCCGGCCTGCGCGGCGGCGAACGCCTCGCCCAGCGCGGGAGCGAAGCCCTCGAACACCCCGATCCCGGTCTCGGCGGGCTCGTCGTCCCACCCGGCCGCGCCGGAGGGCGGCCCCTCGGAGACCAGCGGCCGGGCGTCCTCGGCGGCCTCGTTGCCGGCCGCGTCGGCCTCGGCGGCGCGCACCAGGTCCTCGATGCCGTCGGCGCCGACGGCCGACCGCGACACCACGCCCGCCGCCACGCCGTCCGCCGTGTTCCGCAGCGCGATGACGGTGAGGCGGCTGGAGCGGGTCACGCCGTTGGTGGTCAGGGTGTTGCCCGCCCACCGCAGGTTCGCGGTGCTCGCCTCGTCGGCGATGACGACGCAGTCGTCGGCGCGCGACAGCGACAGGGCCCGCTCGACGGCCTCCTGCGGCCTGATCGTGCTCACTGGCCGGCCTCCTTCAGCGCGTTGAGGATGTTGACGCCCCGGAACAGCGCCGAGGGGCAGCCGTGGCTGACCGGCGCGACCTGCCCCGGCTGGCCCTTGCCGCAGTTGAACGCGCCGCCGAGCACGTAGGTCTGCGGCCCGCCGACGGCCTCCATCGAGTTCCAGAAGGCGGTGGTGGTCGCCTGGTAGGCGACGTCGCGGAGCTGCCCGGCGAGGCGGCCGTTCTCGATGCGGAAGAACCGCTGCCCGGTGAACTGGAAGTTGTAGCGCTGCATGTCGATCGACCAGCTCTTGTCGCCGAGGATGTAGATGCCGCGCTCGACCCCGGAGATGAGCTCGTCGGTGGACGGGCCGCCCTCGGCGGGCTTGAGCGAGACGTTCGCCATCCGCTGGATCGGCATGCTGGACGCGGCGTCGGCGAAGGCGCAGCCGTTGGAGCGCTCGGCGCCGGTGAGGCGGGCGATGCGCCGGTCGGTCTGGTAGCCGGTGAACAGGCCCCCGGAGACGATGTCGAACGACTGGGCCTGCACGCCCTCGTCGTCGTAGCCGATGGTGGCCAGGCCGTGCTCGGTCGTCCGGTCCCCGGTGACGTTCATGACCTCTGAGCCGTACCGCAGCGCCCCGAGCTTGTCGGGGGTGGCGAACGAGGTGCCCGCGTAGGCGGCCTCGTAGCCGAGCGCCCGGTCCAGCTCGGTGGCGTGCCCGATCGACTCGTGGATCGTCAGCCACAGGTTGGACGGGTCGACGACGACGTCGTACACCCCCGGCTCCACCGACGGCGCGGCGAGCTTCTCGGCGAGCAGCTCGGGGATGCGGGCGAGCTCGCCGTCCCAGTCCCAGTGCTCGCCCGACAGCCACTCCCATCCGTATCCGGCGGGCGGCGCCAGCGTGCGCATCGTGTCGAACAGGCCGCCGGCGATGCCCACGGCGTTGACGACGGGGTGCAGCCGGACGCGCTGCTGGGTGGTGACCGTGCCGGCGAGGTCGGCGAAGAACTTGTTCTCCTTGACCTGGAGCAGGGTCGCGTCGACGTGGTCGACGCGGTCGTCGCCGAGCAGCAGGCGGCTCCAGCCCGCCAGCAGCGCGACCTTGTCGGCGGTCGGGACGTCGAAGGGGTCGGTCTCGTAGGCCGAGACCCAGGTGCGCTCCCCGTGGACGGGTTCGGGCGCCAGCTCGATGGGCTCGCGGTTGACGGCGCTGGCGACGGCGGCGACCTCCACCGCCTGCGCGGCGACGCGGGCCGCGCCGTCGGGCGTCAGGTCGATGCCGGCGGCGAAGCCCCAGGTGCCGTCCTTGACGACCCGGACCGACAGCCCGACGTCGTCGGCGTCCAGGGCGGTCTCCAGGGCGGCGTCGTGGAGCCGGAGGGTCTGGCTGCGGATGCGCTCCAGGCGGAAGTCGGCGTGCTGCGCGCCCAGCTCCTTGGCGCGGGACAGCGCCGCGTCGGCCAGCGCGCGGAGCGGCAGCGCGGTGAAGGCGGGATCGATGTCATGCACCCTCCGCAACCTACCGTCCGCGCCCGTCCCGCCGGGGTTCCGCGCGCCGCCCGAACAAAGGGAGGTGAGCGGATCTTGTCGGTTCGGCACATCCGCAGCGGCCGCGCGGGCCGCTAGTGTCGTGCAGCAGCCAACGAGCAGTACAACGAGAGGGTCGTGATGAGTCGCTCTGTCCTCGTGACCGGCGGTAACCGGGGCATCGGCCTCGCCATCGCCCGCGAGCTGGCCGCGGCGGGCGACGCGGTCGCGGTCACCTACCGGTCCGGCGAGCCGCCCGAGGGGCTGTTCGGCGTCCGGTGCGACGTGACGAGCGCCGAGGACGTCGACGCGGCCTTCGGCAAGGTGGAGGCGGAGCAGGGGCCCGTCGAGGTGGTCGTCGCCAACGCGGGGATCACCAAGGACACGCTTCTGGCGATCATGAGCGAGGAGTCGTTCACCTCGGTCCTGGACACCAACCTGACCGGGTCGTTCCGGGTGGCCAAGCGCGCCGTCAAGGGCATGATGCGCAAGCGCGCGGGCCGGATCGTGCTGGTCTCCTCGGTCGTGGGGCTGCTGGGCTCGCCGGGGCAGTCCAACTACGCCGCGTCCAAGGCCGGCATGGTCGGGTTCGCGCGCTCGCTCGCCCGCGAGCTCGGGTCCCGGGGCATCACGGTCAACGTGGTGGCGCCCGGATTCGTCGACACCGACATGACGGCGGTGCTGACGGAGGACCAGCAGAAGGCCATCACCGCCGCGGTGCCGCTCGGCCGCATCGCGAAGCCGGAGGAGATCGCCAAGGCCGTGCGGTTCGTGGCCAGTGAGGACGCCGCCTACATCACCGGGGCCGTGATCCCGGTCGACGGCGGCCTGGGAATGGGGCACTGACAGTCATGGGAATCCTCGAAGGCAAGCGCATCCTGGTCACCGGCGTCCTCACCGACGCCTCCATCGGCTTCCACGTCGCGCGGATCGCGCAGGAGCAGGGCGCCGAGGTGGTGCTGACCGCCTACCCGCGGCCGACCCTCACGCAGCGGACCGCCAAGCGGCTGCCGTCCGGCCCCGACAACCCGCCGCCGGTGCTGGAGCTCGACGTGACCGACGCCGACCAGCTGGGCGCCCTCGCCGGGAACCTGCGCGACAGCGGCTTCGACCACCTCGACGGAGTGGTCCACGCGATCGGCTTCGCGCCGCAGACCGCCCTCGGCGGGAACTTCCTGGAGACGCCGTGGGAGGACGTCGCGACGGCCGTGCACGCCTCCACGTACTCGCTGAAGTCGCT
>NZ_JBFARL010000350.1:0-4235 GCF_040674655.1 Actinomadura sp. NPDC049753
AATCGCTCGGCCCGTCCCCATCCCGCCTGAACTCGTCCGGCTGCTGCGTCGTCACCTGGCCGAGCATGGGACGGCGCCGAAAGGACGTTCCCCGGCCGTGTCCAGGCACCTCCCCACCGAGCGCGCCGTAGCGCTGCGCGCCCGGCTGAGCCGCGCCCGCCTCTACCTCTGCACGGACGCGCGGGAGCGCCAGGGAGACCTCCCGGCCTTCCTCGACGCCGTGCTCGCGGGCGGAGTCGACATCGTCCAGCTCCGCCAGAAGGGCCTGGAGGCCCGCCAGGAGACCGCCTACCTGGAGGTGTTCCGGGCGGCGTGCGAGCGGCACGGTGCGCTGCTGGCCGTCAACGACCGGGCCGACATCGCGCACGCGGTCGGCGCGGACGTGCTGCACCTCGGCCAGGACGACCTGCCGGTGCCCGCCGCCCGCGCGATCGTCGGCGGCGACATGCTGATCGGCCGGTCGACGCACTCCGGCGAGCAGGCGTCGGCGGCGGCCGCCGAGCCCGGCGCCGACTACTTCTGCGCGGGCCCGGTGTGGCCCACGCCGACCAAGCCCGGCCGGCCCGCCCCCGGCCCGAAGCTGCTGGAGTACGTCGCGGCGCAGCGCGTCGCGCGGCCGTGGTTCGCGATCGGCGGCATCGACCTCGGCAACCTGGACGAGGTCGTCGCCGCGGGGGCGGAGCGCGTCGTGGTGGTCCGGGCGATCACCGAGGCCGACGATCCGGGCGCCGCCGCCGCGCAGTTCGCGCGGCGCCTGGCGGCTCGGCCGCTCGGCACGGTTTGACGCGGATCACGGTGCGAGCCGCCGTCCCGTCGCCGACAATGGGGATCATGAACGTGGGACCCGACGACGACCGCGTGGTCGACCTCGACGACGACCTCGACGTCCTGCCGGACCAGACGTCCGACGACACCGACGCCGGGTGGGGCGAGTGGCGCGCCGGCGACGACGACGCGCGCCTGCTGGAGGACCGCCCGCCGCACTGGTGAGCGGCGGCGCGGGTCAGGTGAGGACGCCGAGGAGGAACCCGGCGGCCACGACGCCCCCGAGCGCGACCATCATCCGCCACCGGTAGCGCGGGATCCGCGTCGGGCGCGGCTTCGGCGCCGGGGCCTGGCCCTCGCGCAGCGCCCGGACGATCTGCGACGCGGTCGGGCGCGCGGCGGGGTTCTTGTCCAGGCAGCGGGCCGCGAGGTCGCGCAGCGGGCCCTGCATGTCGCCGAGGTCCGGCCTGCGCGACGTCACGCGCCGCATGACGGCCGCGCTCGGCCCGGTGCCGAACGGCGGGCGCCCCGTCGCGGCGAACACCATCGTGGCACCCCACGCGAACACGTCGGCGGGCGGCCCGACCGGCTCGTCCTCGATCTGCTCGGGCGCCATGTAGGCGGGCGTCCCGACCGGGCCGGTGGTCAGCGGGGTCGCGTCGGCGGTGCGGGCGATGCCGAAGTCGATGACCTTGGCGCCGTCCGGGCCGAGCAGCACGTTGCCGGGCTTGAAGTCGCGGTGCACGATCCCGGCGCGGTGGATCGCCGCCAGCGCGGCGGCGGTGCGCAGCGCGAGCTTGCGGAGCCGCGGCGCGGAGAGCGGGCCGCGGTCGGCGACGACGTGCTGGAGCGAGGGCCCCTCGACGAACTCGCTGACGATGTAGGGGCGGTCGCCGGTCATGTCGGCGTCCAGGACGCGCGCGGTGTGCCGCCCGGACACCCGCAGGGCCGCGTCCGCCTCCTTGGCGAAGCGGCTGCGCGCCCGCTGCCCGGCCGCCACGCCGCCGCGCAGCAGCTTGACGGTGACGAGCTCGCCGTCGCCGTCCCGGCCGAGGTAGACGACGCCCTGGCCGCCCTCGCCGAGGCGCCCGACCAGCGTGTAGTCGCCGAGGCCGCGCGGGTCGTCGGGGCCGAGAGGGGCGCCGGACCGGTGGTCGCGGCCGTGCGCGGTCCGGGCCGGGACGCGGCCCGGACCGGGGTGCGGCTTGGCCGGGCGGCCGGCGTGCGTGCCGTGGGGCTGCCCGGCGCGGGCGGCGCGGGCGGGGCGGTTCGAGGAGGAACGCGGGGGATGGGGATCCGTCCTCCCGCGGGAGGTGTCGTGCTGCACTGAGGACTCCGACTCGGCGGGGGGCGGACGAAGATCTCCCCCTTTGTACCGTGTAATCGGGACGAAGGGCAGGGGAACTGCGATCTTCGCCGTCAGCGGCACGTCCCGAGCGCGGTGGAGGCGGCGATCCGCCGGGACGACTCGCCCACCATGATCTTGTAGCAGCCGGCGGCGACCTTCCACGCCTTCGCCTTCTGGTTCCAGTAGGCGAACGAGCGCGACGACAGCGGGAACGTCACCTTCGCGCTCCGTCCGGGAGAGAGGGCGACCTTCGCGTATCCCTTGAGCTGCCTGGGCGGTTGCGGGACCTCCGCGCCCGGCGACGGCATGCCGATGTACATCTGCGGCACGGCGACGCCGGCGCGGCGCCCGGTGTTGGTGACCGTCACCTGCACGGACTTGGCGGTCGCGACCAGTCCGCTGTAGGCGAACGTGGTGTAGGACAGGCCGTGCCCGAACGGGAAACGAGGCGTGATGCCCCTCGCGTCGTAATGCCGGTAGCCGACCATGACTCCTTCGGAGAACGTGGTGTTCCCGTTGAGGCCGGGGTACTGCACCGGGTTCCCGGACGCGGGCGCGTCGTTCTCGTTGACGGGGAACGTCACCGGAAGCCGTCCGCCGGGATCCACGTCCCCGTACAGGACGCGCGCCAGGGCGTCCCCTCCCTCCTGGCCGGGGTACCAGGCTTCGAGAATGCCCCTCACTTGCCCGGCCCAGGGCGTCAGCACGGGTCCGCCCGTGTTCAGCACGACGACCGTGTTGGGGTTGGCCTTGGCGACCTCGGAGATCAGCCCGTCCTGATCGCCTCTGAGCGGCTCCCCGCAGCGCAGCGTCAGGCATGACTTGTCGAAGAACTCGCCCTGGCCGTCGGTGGCGAACACGATGGCGAGGTCGGCGGTGCGGGCCGTGGCGGCGGCGCCCGCGCGGTCGTCGCCGTCGTGGTAGGTCACCCTGGTTCCGGAACCCGCGCGGCGGGAGACGCCGTCCTGCGCGCTCACGGTCGCGAAGGGGACGACCTTCGCCGAGCCGAAGCCGCTCGGGCTCTGCCGGGCGGCCCGCCCGATCAGCGCGATCGACCTCGGGGCCCGGAGCGGGAGGACGCCGTCGTTCTTCAGCAGCGTGATCCCGCCCTCCTCGATGACCCGGGCGGCGTCGCGGCTCGCCGTCCGGTCGGCGCGGCCGAGGTCGTTGGGGTACGCCTGCCGGTCGAACACCCCGAACCTGAACATCGTCCGCAGGATGTTGCGCACGTGCGCGTCGACGGCGGCCCGCGTGACCTTCTTCTGGGCGAGGGCGAGCTTCAGCAGGAACGCGTTGTACTTCATGCCGAAGGGCAGTTCCATGTCCAGCCCCCCGTTGGCGGCGCCGGCGGCGTCCTGCGCGGCGGTGTGGTCGGACGGGACGAACCCCGTGAACCCCCACTCCGACCGCAGGATCCCGTTGAGGACGGCGTCGTCCTGGCAGGCCCACCGGCCGTTCAGCCTGCCGAACCCGCACATCACCGTCGCGGCGCCCGCGTCCTTCACCGCCGCCTCGAACGGCGGCAGGTAGATCTCGCGGAGCGTGCGCGGGTCGACGTTCATGCCGAGCGACAGCCGGTCGGTCTCCTGCGTGTAGACGGCCATGTGCTTGACCGAGGTCATCACGCCCTGCGCCTGGGCGCCCTGGATCCACGGGACGCCGAGGGTCGCCGACAGGTAGGGCTCCTCGCCGAAGCCCTCGAACGTCCGGCCGTTGCGGGGCGTGCGCAGGACGTCCACGGTCGGGCCGAATACCAGGTCGTTCCCGCGGTGCCTGGCCTCCCACGCGACCGTCCCGCCGTACAGGCGGGCCGCCCGCGGGTCGAAGGCGGCCGCGAGCGCGATCGGCGCGGGCAGTGCCGTCGCCCTGCCCTGCCGGACGCCGGCCGGGCCGTCGGCCATGCGGACCGGGGGGATGCCGAGCCGCTCGATCCCGTCGGCGGTGTCGGCGTGCGCGTTCTCGGAGAAGCCGCCGAGCGGCCCGCCGAACGGATCGTCCGACGCCAGCATCGAGATCTTCTCGTCGTCCGTCATGCGCACCCGACGGTCTCCATGCCGAGGTCGCGGGCGGCGGCGAAGTGCTGCAGCGACACGTCCGCCTCGGTGCAGTGCGTGGCGACCCG
>NZ_JBFARL010000351.1:0-4169 GCF_040674655.1 Actinomadura sp. NPDC049753
GCCCGGCTCCGCCCGACCGCCCGCGGACGAGGCAGCGGCCCGTCCGAGGGCGGTTTCTTCTTGTCACGCGGCCGCCGGCAGGCCGGGCGTCACCCGGCCTGCCGGCGGCCAGAACTCCTGTACGGACGACGAGGGTCAGGCGGCCTCGATGCGCTGGGCGAGCCAGAGCTCAAGGACCTCCAGTGCGGGGCGCCCGCTGTCGTCGACGGGCTCGGTCCCGTACATCACGTGCCGCCGCGTGCCGTAGAACACCGCCGCGTCGACGCCCTCCTTGACCAGGTTGCTCGGGTTGAGCCGGGTCTTCAGCAACCGGTTGAGCGTGCCCTTCGGCAGCGGCACCCCGGCGACGTCCAGACCGTGCTCGGTCAGGTCGGTGATCTGGGGGACCAGGGAGAGCAGGTCGACGCCGAAGAAGGCGTTGAGCGACTTGACCGGGTCGGCCGGGTCGATGGCCGGGGGGCGCTTCGGGTCGAAGTCGTCCAGCTTGTTCTGGATGGCGCGCAGGTCGCGGGCGATCCGGACCCAGTCGACGCGGTCGAGGACGGCCAGCGCTTCCCCGACGGCGCGCTCGGGGGAGCCGGGCGGCCACATCGCCAGCAGCGCGGCGAGCGGGGTGAGGTCGACCCGGTTGGCCGTCTCGGCCAGCGGCATCAGCCGGTCCTCGATCGCGACGAGGGAACGGTAGACCCCGCGCGTGTCGCCCCGCCGGGCGTACACGGGGACGGCCCGCGCGGCGCGCTCGATCCCGCGGTAGTCGATCCTGCTGATCCCGCCGATGACGTTGCTCGCCTGGGCCAGCAGCGCGACGGGCTGGAGCCCCTGGATGACCTTGGTGACCTTGGCCACCTGGTCGGCGGGCAGCCCGGTCAGCGGCGCGGCCTTGGCGGCGGCGGCGAGGGCCGCACGCGCCAGCGCGGCCGTGTCCCCGGCCTTCGCGGCGGCCTGCACCGCGTCGAGCTCGTTGGCCAGCCCCACCAGGTCGGTGTTGGCCAGCGCCTGGAGCACCTGGCCCGCGATCTGGTTCTGCGAGCCCGGCGGGGAGTTCAGCAGGGTGTTCACCACGACGGGGTTCGCGACGGCGCGGGTGAGCGCCTGCAGCGGGCCGACGAGCCTCGCCAGGTCGCCGGCCGTGCGGGCCGCCCCGGTGGTGTCCTTGCCGCGCGCCTGGCCGGTCAGCGTCTTCACGCCGTTGGGGACGGCGGTGAGGTCGGCGGGCCTGCCGTTGACGGTGCCGAGGTCGGTGGAGAGCTCGCGCTCCGCCGACCCTTGCAGGTTGGCGATGCCGACACGGCTCAGCACGGTGCCGAGGGTGGCGGTGAGCTCGTTCTCCTCCGGCAGGGCGCAGTACAGGTCGCCCTTGAGGCACACGTTCGCGACCCGTCCGGACAGCTCGCCGAAGCCTCCCGGCCGCGGCCCGGCGAGACCCCTGGTGCCGGGGAGCGGATCACCGAGGTTCACCTCGCCCTCGGTCCCCCTGCCGGGGTCGGCCACGCCTCCGCCCGCGATGTAGGAGGCGGCCGGGACCGGTCCCTTCCCGGCCCCGATCTGGGAGGCGACGTCGCCGTTGACGTCCGCGCCCTGGCTGAAGCCGAGCCCGACGAACCGGGTGCCGGGGCAGTCCCGGGAGATGTCCGTCATCGCCTTGCGGGCGGCGTCGATCCCGGTCTGCTTGGAGTCGTTGTAGGTCTTGCCCTGGTCGAACGCGGTCGCGTTGTAGCCGACCCAGTACGAGGAGATCCGGTCGCCGAACCGCCGCTCCAGCGGCTCGGTGATGCCCCGGAGCATGCCGACCGGCGTGTCGGGGTCGGCGGCCGACGTGGTCTCCCAGGTGCCGGGCACGACGATCAGCTTGATCGGGGTGCAGGACAGGGCCCCGGACGTCCGCGCCGCGTTGACCGGCCCGTCCGTGTTCAGCAGCGGCACCGCGGCGGCGGCCGCGACCGCTCCGGCCACCGCGACCGCGACGGCCGGCCTGCGGTAGCGCCGCCACTGCGGCTTCCTGGCGTGCAGTCCGGCGCTCACCGCTGGCCCCTCAGCGCGCAGTAGGCGTCCTGGGCCGCCGTGACGACCGCGGTGCCCGCCTTGTCGGGGATCATGTTGTAGCGGTTGGTGGCCATGACGACCTGGTCCTTGCCGTCCGGGCTCGTCAACCACTGGCTGAAGTAGCCGATCACGGCGCCGTTGTGCGAGTACGCGGTGCCGCACGGGGTCTTCATCATGATCACGCCGAGGCCGTAGGGCTTGTCCGGGGACGCGACCTGCTGGAGCTCCCGCTGCTGCGCGGGAGGCAGCAGGCGGCCCGAGGCGAGCGCGCGGGTGAAGTCGGCGAGGTCCTCCTGGGTGGAGACCATGGCGCCCGCAGCGCCGAACATCTGGACGTTGGAGAACGAGATGTCCCGGATGGTGAAGTAGCCGTGCAGCCAGTTCCCGTACAGCTTGGGGTCGGCCTCGGGGAACGTGGTGTCGCTGAGGCCGAGCGGCTTGATGATCCGGTTGGTCACCTCGACGGCCGGGTGGTGCCCGGTCGCGGCCTGGATGATCAATCCGCCGAGGACGTAGTTGGTGTTGGCGTAGTTGAACTTGGCGCCGGGCGCCGACAGCGGCTTGTTGGCCGTGGCGGCCTTCACCAGCTCGCGGGGGTCCCACTTCCGGTAGGGATTGATGTCGGCGACGTAGGACCCCGAGATCCGCAGGTCGTGGGTGTAGTCGGGGAGCCCGCTGGTGTGGTTGAGCAGCTGCCGGATCGTGATCTTGCGGCCGTCGTTGCCGTTCGCCGCGACCAGACCGGGCAGCCACCGGTCCACGGTGTCGTTCAGCGAAAGCTTGCCCTCGGCCTCCAGCTGCAGCAGCACCGTGGACACGAACGCCTTGGTGTTGCTGCCGATGCGGACCTTCGCCCTCGGGTCGGCAGGCACGCGCATGAACATGTCGCCGTAACCGGCTGCGGCGTTCTGGGTGTCGGCGCCGCTGCGGGCCATCCCGATCACCCCGGGCAGATGGTGCTCCGACTGGAGCCTGGCCACGCGCTCCTGGAGGCCGGCGGCCCGCACATCGTTACCGGCCTCGGTCTTCGCGCCGGCCGAGGCGACCGTGGCCTCCCGGTCCTGGACGCCCATCGTCACCGCCGTCACGGTGGCGGCCGCCGCGACCAGCGTCGCGCCGGCGCGGACAAGGAACTTCCGACTTCGCATTCGGTCTCCCAGACAATTCGACGATCGTGCCTGCGACGCTAGTGAGACCCGTTGAAATTACGATGACAGGCGAATATCCAGACGGCCCGTCCTGTTATTTTCGACCGCACTTTCGCGGACATGCCGAAAACGCGCCGAACGGTTCTTGGATCCGTTCGGCGCGTGGTTCCGGAGAAATGGAGGGTGAACGGCGGCTAAAGGAGTGAAGGCGCGCCTGCGACGGCGACCAGACCGGCTCTGCCCGGGGCCGGCGGCTCCTCCGCGGCGAGTTCCCGCGCGAACAATGCGAGCAGTCCGTTCAGCCGGTACTGGTGGACGGACGGCTGCTGCACGAGGTTGGCGTCCACCAGGTTCTCGAGCGCCTGCTCGGCCCCTCGTACGGCCCAGCCGAGGGCGGCCGCCAGAGCCCGATGGCCGGATCGCCCCTCCGGCGCCGCCCCCAATGCGCGGAACGCTCGACGCTCGGCGGCCGGAAGCCGTTCGTAGGAAAGCCGGAAAGCCCCTTCCACGCTCCGGTCCTCCGCCGTCAGCTCGTCCAGGCGCCGCCGGGCATCGGCCATCCTGTGCACCAGATGCCCGATCGCCCAGGACGGGCGGCTCTGGAGGCGCGCGCCCGCGATGCACAGCGCCAGGGGCAACCGGTCGCACATGGCCGCCAGCTCCCGCACGGCGACAGGCTCGGCCGCGGCGCGCTCGGCGCCCACGATCCTGGTCAGCAGCGCCTCCGCCGCCTGCCGGGTGAGCGCCCCCAGCGAGACCCGGCGGTCCACGTCCAGCCCGACCAGCCGCCGGCGGCTGGTGACCAGCACACGGCTGCCCGCCCCCGCGGGGAGCAGGGGACGCACCTGGTCGGCGCCGGACGCGTCGTCGAGGACCAGCAGCAGGCGCAGCCCGGCGGTCGCGCTCCGCCAGGACGCCGGGAGCTGGTCCTGGACGCCGGACGGGGGCCCGGCGCCCACGGCCCGCAGCAGCCGGCGC
>NZ_JBFARL010000352.1:0-4155 GCF_040674655.1 Actinomadura sp. NPDC049753
CCGGCGTCCGCCGCGCCGCCCGCACCCCCTCGACGACCCCGGCCGCACGCGCTCCACTGGCACGCGCCGTCGGCGCCGCCACCCGCCGCCTGCACGAACTGCACTCCGGCCACGTCGGCGACTACGCCGCCTGGCTCACCGCGGGCGTCGCCGTCCTGGCCCTGCTCACCACCCGCTTCTGAACTCCCAGGCAGGTCAGATGCTCCAGAGCCGGCGCTTGCGGTAGCGAGGCTCCCACATCACCCGGTTCAGCTCCCGCAGCCGCTTGGGCAACGCCGTCAGGAACCGGCTCCGCTCGACCGGACCGATCCCGTCCACCACCCACGGCACGAACAGCGGCGTCCCCGCCGCGCAGCGGTCCCGCGCCTCACCGGCCAGCGCCCGCCACTCCGCGCCGGACAGCACCGACTCCGCCAGCGGCAGCGCGCTCATCTCCTCGTGCCGCAGATGCCGCTCCAGCGCCTCCCGCAGATCCCGCACCGCCTCCGGCAGATCACCGCCCTCCCCGCCGTCCATCGCCGCATCGTCCATCGCCGCGTCGACGCGGGCGATCAGCGGGGCCAGGCCGGCGTGGTCGGCGCGCATCTCCTCCAGCACCGCCCGCTCGGCCCGGCGCCCCGCCACCGCGCGCTCCACACGCGGCCACAGCCACCCGTCCTCCAGCTCCTGGTGCAGCCGGATCTGCTCCTTGAGGTTCTCCCAGCCCGCGCGCACGTGCCCCGCCCGGCCCTTGCCCGCAGCCGCGGCCGCCGCGAGCCGGTCCAGGTCCCGGCGGAACGCCTGGTGGGCGGCGTACAGGAGGGTGTGGCACGTCATGTCCCGCGGCCGCGTCGCGATAGTCTCCGAACCTGCGAAGGTCTCCATATCTATAGGAGGGCTCCGGCGGCCTCGATGTGACGTCCGGTGCCCCCGAGAGACCCACCTCACACGCCCTGCGCCACCCGGTCAGCCGCCATCCCTTTCGGCGGCCATGGCGGCGGCGATGCCGTCCAGGACGAGCGCCAGGCCGCCCTCGAACGCCTCCCGCGCCGCCTGCTCCAGATAGGGGACGTCCGCGGCGCCGCCGAGGGAGTCCTCGGAGTTCAGCCAGGCCACCAGCGGGAAGCGCTCGGCGAACCCGGGCGCCAGCGCCTCCAGGGCGCCCGCCCGGCCGTACCACCACTGCTCCTCCGACAGGCCCGTCGCCCGCACCGCCTGCCGCGACTCGGCGAGGGTCTGCGCCGCGCCGCGCACCACGCTCGACAGCGCCGACACCGCGCGCCGCGCCCGCCGCGCCGGCAGCCCGGTGGCGGCCAGCACGCCCAGCAGCGCCTCCAGCGCCCGGTACTCGTTCGGGCCGAGCACGGGCCGCGCCTGCGACACCTGCAGCATCCACGGATGCCGCAGGTAGAACTCCCAGGAGTCCCGCGCCCACCGGGTCAGCGCCGCCCGCCAGCCGTCCGCGGCGTCGTAGCCGCCGGGCAGCTCGGCCAGCGCGCGGTCGTACATCAGGTCCACCAGCTCGGCCTTGCCCGGCACGTAGGTGTACAGGGCCATCGCCGTGCGGCCGAGCCGCTCCCCGACCGCGCGCATCGACAGCGCCGCCATGCCCTCGGCGTCCGCGACGGCGATCGCGGCGTCCACGATGATCTCCACGCTCAGCCCTGGCCGCGGCCCCGGCCCCGTGCGGGGCGCCTGCGCGCCCCGCCACAGCAGATCCATCGAGCGGCGCGGATCGCCCTGCCCGGCGAAGACGACCAACCTGCATCTCCTTATGCCATAAACTATCGAAATCGAGGATCTCTTTACGCCCTAAGATATCAAGCGAGTGAGGAAGCCCCCATGCCGCTCCAGCCGACGACCGCGCAGCCCGAGCCGCCCGCCGGCGGGCTCCGCGCCGCCGACGCCCACGACGTGATCGAGGTCCGCGGCGCGCGGGAGAACAACCTCGCCGACGTCAGCCTGGACGTCCCCAAGCGCCGCCTGACCGTGTTCACCGGGGTGTCGGGGTCGGGCAAGTCGTCCCTGGTGTTCGGCACCATCGCGGCCGAGTCGCGGCGGCTGATCAACGAGACCTACACCGCTTTCGTGCAGGGCTTCATGCCGAGCGTCGGCCGCCCCGACGTCGACGCGCTGCGCAACCTCAGCGCCGCCATCGTCGTCGACCAGGAGCGGATGGGCGCCAACTCCCGCTCCACCGTGGGGACCGCCACCGACGCCCACACCATGCTGCGCATCATCTTCAGCCGGCTCGGCGAGCCGCACGCCGGCACCTCCTCGGCGTTCAGCTTCAACAACGCCGAGGGCATGTGCCCCGACTGCGAGGGGCTCGGCCGCGCCTCCCGCATCGACCTGGACCAGCTGGTCGACCGGGACCTGTCCCTCAACGAGGGCGCCGTCACCGTCCCGAACTTCGGCGTCGGGTCCTGGTACTGGAAGGTGATCGCCGACTCGGGGCTGTTCGACCCCGACGCCAAGCTGCGCGACTACACCCCCGCCCAGTGGGACGACCTGCTCCACAAGCCCGCCACCAAGATCAAGAGCAGCGGCATCAACACCACCTACGAGGGCCTGCTGGTCAAGGTCAAGCGCCTCTTCCTGGACAAGGACACCGAGTCGCTGCAGCCCCACATCCGCGCGTTCGTCGAGCGCGCCGTCGCCTTCAGCGCGTGCGGGGCCTGCGGCGGCGCCCGCCTCAACCAGGCCGCCCTCGCCAGCCGCATCGGCGGGCTCAACATCGCCGACTGCGCCGCCATGCAGATCAGCGACCTGGCCGCCGTCGTCCGCGAGATCACCGAGCCGTCCGTCGCGCCGGTGCTGGCCGCCCTGCAGGAGACCCTGGACTCCCTGGTCGAGATCGGCCTGGGCTACCTCAGCCTCGACCGCGAGTCCCCCACCCTGTCGGGCGGCGAGGCCCAGCGCGTCAAGATGGTCCGCCACCTCGGCTCCAGCCTCAGCGACATCACCTACGTCTTCGACGAGCCCACCGCCGGCCTGCACCCCCACGACATCGCCCGCATGAACGACCTGCTGCTGCGCCTGCGCGACAAGGGCAACACCGTCCTGGTCGTCGAGCACAAGCCCGAGACCATCGCGATCGCCGACCACGTCGTCGACCTCGGCCCCGGCGCCGGCGCTGAGGGCGGGCGGATCTGCTACACCGGCGACCTGCCCGGGCTCCGCGTCTCCGGCACCCTCACCGGACGCCACCTCGACCACCGCGCCCGGCTGCGCGACAAGGTCCGCGAGCCGTCGGGGCACCTCACCATCAAGGGCGCGAACCTGCACAACCTCAAGGACGTCGACGCCGAGATCCCCCTCGGCGTCCTCACCGTCGTCACCGGCGTCGCCGGATCGGGCAAGAGCTCCCTGATCCACGGGTCCCTGCCCGGCCGCGACGGAGTCGTCGTGGTCGACCAGTCCCCCATCCGCGGATCCCGCCGCAGCAACCCCGCCACCTACAGCGGGCTGCTGGACCACGTCCGCACCGCCTTCGCCAAGGCCAACGGCGTCAAACCCGCCCTGTTCAGCGCCAACTCCGAAGGCGCCTGCCCGGCCTGCAAGGGCATCGGGCTGGTCTACACCGACCTGGCGATGATGGCCGGCGTCACCTCGGTGTGCGAACAGTGCCAGGGCCGCCGCTACACCGACGAGGTCCTCACCTACACCCTGCGCGGCAAGGACATCAGCCAGGTTCTGGCCATGCGCGTCGCCGAGGCCCGCGAGTTCTTCACCACCGGGCAGGCCCGCGCGGTCCTGGACCGCCTCGCCGACGTCGGCCTGGGCTACCTCGGGCTGGGCCAGCCCCTCACCACCCTGTCCGGCGGGGAGCGCCAGCGCCTCAAACTCGCCATCCACATGGCCGAGAAGGCCGCCACCTACGTCCTGGACGAGCCCACCACCGGCCTGCACCTGGCCGACGTCGACCAGCTCCTGGCCCTGCTGGACCGGCTCGTCGACGGCGGCAACACCGTCATCGTCATCGAGCACCACCAGGCCGTCATGGCCCACGCCGACTGGATCATCGACCTCGGCCCCGGCGCCGGCAGCGACGGCGGCCGCGTCGTGTTCACCGGAACGCCCGCCGAGCTGATCGCCGGCGCCGACACCCTCACCGCCCGCCACCTGCGCGACTACGTCCAGGAAGCCTGACCCGGCCCGGCCCGCCGGGCGGCC
>NZ_JBFARL010000353.1:0-4138 GCF_040674655.1 Actinomadura sp. NPDC049753
CGCCTCGACCGCGACCGCGAGCCCGGGCGGCAGCCCTTCGAACAGCCGTCCCCGCGCCGCGACGAACGCGGCGGCGTCGGCGAGCGGAAGCACCCCGGCGACGTGCGCGGCGGTGATCTCGCCGAGGGAGTGGCCCGCGACGGCGTCGGGCCGGACGCCCCACGACTCCAGCAGGCGGCAGAGCGCGACCTCGACGGCGAACACGGCGGGCTGCACCAGCTCCTGGCGGTCCAGGCGGTCGTTCCACATCGCCTCGGTGATCGGCGCGCCGATCGCCGGTTCCAGCGCGGCGCCGGCCTCGTCGAGAGCCCGCGCGAACGCCGGATACGCCTCGTAGAGGTCGCGGCCCATGCCCGCGCGCTGCACGCCCTGCCCCGGGAACACCAGGGCGGTGCGGCCGTCGCGCCGCCTGACCCGGACGACTCCGGGCGCGTCCCGCCCCGCCGCGAGCTCGCGCAGGCCCGCCCGGTGGTCGCCGGTCACGACGGCGCCGTGCTCGAACACGGTCCGCGAGACCGCGAGAGCGTGGCCGACGTCCCCCGCGTCCGGTCGCGTCGCGGCCAGATCGGCCAGCCGGCCGGCCTGCGCGCGCAGCGCCCGCTCGGACCGTCCGCTCACCACCCACGGGACGGGCCCGGGAGCCGGCGCCGGGGTCGAGGCCTCCCCGGCGCCGGCGCGGGGCGGCCCGGCGAGGACGAGGTGGCAGTTCGAGCCGCCGAGGCCGAACGCCGACACGCCCGCCAGGCGCTCCCCGCCCGGCCAGTCGCCGGGACGGTCGTGGACCTTCAGGTTCAGGTCCGCGAGGTCGATCTCGGGGTTGGGGGCGGCGAAGTTCGGCGTCGCGGGGAGCCGCCCGCGCGACAGCGCGGCGGCCGTCTTGACGAGCCCGGCGATCCCGGCGGCGGCCTCCAGGTGGCCGATGTTCGACTTCACCGAGCCCACCAGCAGCGGCTCCTCCGGCGGGCGGGCGGCGCCGAGCACCCGGCCCAGCGCGGCCGCCTCCACCGGGTCGCCGCGCCGCGTCCCCGTGCCGTGCAGCTCCACGTACCGGACCGCGCCGGGGTCGACACCGGCCCGGTCGCAGGCGAGCCGCAGGACCTCCTCCTGGGCCTCCGCGCTGGGCGCTGTCAGGCCGGGGGTGGCGCCGTCGTTGTTGACCGCGCCGCCGAGGACCACGCAGTGCACGCGGTCACCGTCGCGCAGCGCCGCGTCGAGCGGCTTGAGCACGACCGCGCCCCCGCCCTCGCCGCGCACGAAACCGTTGGCGTCCGCGTCGAAGGGACGGCAGTGCCCGTCCGGTGACAGCGCGCCCAGCTCCCGGAGCGCCTCGTGGCTCTCCGGCGCCAGGTTCACCTGCACGCCTCCCGCGACGGCCAGCTCGCAGTCGCCGTCCCGCAGGCTCTGCGCCGCCTGGTACACCGCGACCAGGGAGGACGACTGGGCGGTGTCGACGGTGACGCTGGGGCCGCGCAGGCCGAACACGTGCGACACCCGTCCGGAGATGAAGCCGCGGCGGGTTCCGGTCAGAGTGAAGGGCGATGCTCCGGCGCCGTCCCGGCGGGCCTGGAGGAGCCCGTAGTCATCGGCCATCGCGCCGACGAAGACGCCCGTGCGGCCCCCGCGCAGCGAGGCGGGCAGGACGCGGGCGTTCTCCAGCGCCTCCCAGGTGAGTTCGAGCATCAGCCGCTGCTGCGGGTCGAGCTCGGCCGCCTCCCGCGCCGGGATCCCGAAGAACGCGGCGTCGAAGCCGTCCACCCGGTCGAGGAAGCCGCCGCGGCCGGGCGCGCCCTCGCGGCCCTCGGGGGCAGGGCGGATCGCCTCGTCCCCCCGCCACAGCAGCGACCAGAACTCCTCCAGGCCCGGTCCCCCGGGGACGCGGGCGGACATGCCGATGACGGCGATGGGGGTGCTCATTGCGGTTCCAGCTCCTCCGACGTCTGGCGGATCGGGCCCGGCAGCGGGCCCGGGGGGTCAACGGCGCGTCAGCACCCGTTCGGTCGCCGACCGGACGGCGTCGCGCTCGGCGCCGCCGCCGCCGCGGCGGTCGGGCGACATCGCGATCACCTGGCTGCCTCCGGCCGTGACGCGGGGATGGCGGCGGGCGAGCATCGTGAGGCTCTGCCCCGGGCCGGTCTCCACCAGCAGGTGGTCGCCGTCGTCCAGGAGCCGGTCCAGGGCCCCGGCGAAGTGGACTGTCCTCGCCGGCTGCCCGATCCAGAACGACGGATCGCACGCCCGCTCGCCGGTCAGCGGCGCGGCGTCGTAGGCGGAGTACAGCCGCACGGCGGGCGGCCGCAGAGCGACGCCGGTCCAGCCTTCGCCGGCCCGGGCGGACGCCGCCTCCACGAGCGGGCTGTGGAACGCCTGCCGGGCGGGCACGCGCCGGACCGTCCTCCCCTCGGCCCTGAGCCGGGACATGGCCCGCCGGAGCGGCTCCTCCGCCCCGGCGAGCAGCAGCTGCCGGGGCGCGTTGACGGCCGCCAGGTGCACGTCCTCGCCGAGCAGCGGCTCCACGTCCCGCACGGAGGCCGCCACCGCGAGCATCCCGCCCGGCTCGGTCGCGGCCAGCGCCGGGAGCCGCTCCATCATCAGCCGCATGCCGTCGGCGAAGTCGAAGACACCGGCGAGCGCGCCGGCCACCATCTCGCCGGCCGAGTGGCCGAGCAGCGCGTCCGGCCGCCCGCACCGGTCCACCAGCGTCCGCCCGAGCGCGTACCCGACCGCGTACAGCAGCGGCTGCGCGACCGTGACGTCGTCGAACTCCGGCGACGGCCGCTCGGCGAGCCACTGCGCCCGCAGGTCCGGGCCGCGCCCGCCCATGAGCTCGAACGCCTCGTCCATGGTGCGGGTGAAGACCGGGACGGTGCCGTACAGGCACGCGGCCATCCGCGGATGCTGCGCCCCCTGGCCGGGGATCAGCAGTGCGATCGGGAGCGGGCGTCCCGCGCCCGGGTGGTCGTCCGTCATGCCCCCATGTCTAGGCCGCCCGCGTCGAGGCTCGGCCTAGGGTCATTCGGGCTCGGCGGCGCGGCCGGGCCGGGACGACCTGTCCTCGACCGCTTCCTGACGGGCGGTTGCGACCCTCGCCGCATGGAGTACGAGGACATCTACGTGACGGGAATCGGCCGTCACCTGCCCGGCGCGATCGAGACCGCGGACGCGGAGGCACGAGGCCTGTGCGCCCGCAAGGACGTCTGGCGCACCGGCGTCGAGGCCGTGTGCGTCGCGGAGCAGGCCCCGCCGGACATGGCCGCGGACGCCGCGCGGCGCGCCATGGCCGACGCCGGCGCGGACCCCACCGACATCGACCTGATCCTGCACGCCAGCGTCCACTACCAGGGCCACGACCTCTGGGCGGCCGCCTCGTACGTGCAGCGCAAGGCGGTCGGCAACGCCTGCCCCGCCGTCGAGGTCAACCAGCAGTCCAACGGCGGCATGGCGGCGATCGAGCTGGCCGCCGCGTTCCTGGCGTCCCGGCCCGCGGGCCGCCGGGCGCTGGTGTCCACCGGCGACCGGTTCGCCCTGCCCGGCTTCGACCGCTGGCGCACGGACCCGGGAACGATCTGCGGCGACGGCGGCACCGCGCTGGTCCTGTCGCGCGGAAATGCGCTCGACGGGCGAAACGGGCGGGACGCCCTCAGGCTGCGCAGCGCGGTCTCCGTCTCGGACCCGGACCTGGAGAGGCTCGGGCGGGGCGCGCGGCCGTTCGCGGACGCCCCGCTGGAGGCGGCCCGCCCGATCGACGCCGAGGCGCCGCGCGAGCAGGCGGTCTCCGAACTGGGGTTCGCCGAGGTGCTGCGGCGGCTGCAGGAGGGGCAGGCGCGCGCCGTCGAGGGCGCCCTGTCCGAGGCCGGCGCCGAGCAGGCGGACGTGGACTGGTTCGTCCTGCCCCACCTGGGCCTGCCGAAGATGAACGCGCAGTTCTTCGAGCCGCTCGGCATCGAGCGCGAGCGCACGACCTGGGACTGGGGGCGCCGGATCGGCCACCTCGGCGCCGGGGACCAGATCGCCGGGCTCGGCGAGCTCGTCGCCTCCGGCCGCCTGGCGCCCGGCGGGCGGTGCCTGCTCGCCGGGGTCGGCGCGGGCTTCACCTACTCCGCGGCCGTCGTGGAGCGGACGCGGGACGCGGCGCGCTGAG
>NZ_JBFARL010000354.1:0-4136 GCF_040674655.1 Actinomadura sp. NPDC049753
TTCAGCGCCGAGAACACCGTGCCCGCGCTGACCCTGTACCGGCAGTCGTTCCGTCCCGGCGCGCTGGACGAGCCGTACTCGATGATCGGGGTGTCCCGGACGTCCCCGGCGTGGCCGGGGTTGCGGATGATGCTCAGCACGGTGTCCCCCCGTGCGGCCAGCAGCCGGGACAGCCGCAGCGCGATCTGCCCGTGCCCGCCCGCGATCACGATGTTCATGCCGCGATCGTAGGACGCGGGGGGCCCGGACGCGCGGACGCGCGCCCGGGCCCCGCGGACCGGTTCCGCTCAGCGGCGGCGCTTGATCCGCGTCCCGGCCCTGGAGCCGTTGATCGCCTTGACCGCCTTGGCCATCAGCTGGTCGTCCATCACGTTGATGAGGTCGCCGTGGTCGGTGACCGGGTCGTGGCCCGACTCGGGGAAGCTGTCCAGCGCGAACGCCAGCGGCTTGGCCGGCAGGTTGTAGGCCAGGGTCATCCGCAGCTGCGGCACGGCCTTCGTGCCCTGCGGGCACTGCCCCGTCCGCGGGTCCGCGAACCGGATGTGGTCGCGGTGGTTGGCGCTGTCGGTGTTCTGGCCGTCCCAGCAGCTCGGGAAGTTCAGCACGCGCTCCACCTTGCTGCCGCGCGGGCACAGCGGGTACTTGTCGGTGAACGCCCGGTTCTCGAAACCGCTGCACGTCCAGCTCGCGTGCGCGTTCTTCAGGCCGTTCGTCACGGCCTTGGCGTCACCGGTGGCGACGCGGATGAACCGCGGCATCGCGGTCACCTTGGCGCGCGGGTTGCCGAGGTACTGGATCTTGACGCTCGACGGGGTGACGATGCTGCCGACGTTGCCGTCCGCCTGGCTCTGCTGCGCCCGGTCCGAGGTGTCCTGACCGCCGCGGAGCCGGATCACCGGCCAGAAGTAGGCCGACTTGTCGCCGTTGGTGCACGTCGTCCCGGCGGCGGCGAAGGTCTCGTCGGTGGAGAACGCGTTCGTGTCGAGATTGCCGACGTAGTCGTGGATGTGGTGCGCGCCGTTCACGACGCCCGGGGCGGCGAGCACGTTGTCGGGGTTGCTGTGGGCCTGCCCCTTGTTCACGCCGCAGCTGGACGCGAACACGCCGGTCGACGCCTGGCGGCCGCGGCGGGGCTGCCGCACGCGCGGCGCCTTGCGGATGTCGACGAACTGGTCCGCGCGCAGGCTCGGATTCGCCGGAGCCTGCCCACCGTTCTGCCCGCCGTTCTGCCCGCCATTTTGGCCGCCATTTTGGCCGCCGTTCTGGCCGCCGTTCTGGCCGCCGCCGGGCTGCTGGCCGCCCTGCGGGTCGGCAGGCGGAGTCGTCTGGCCGCCGTCGATCGGGCCGCCGTCACCCATCTGGCCACCGTCACCCATCTGGCCGCCGTCGCCCATCTG
This sequence comes from Actinomadura sp. NPDC049753, assembly GCF_040674655.1. Lineage (NCBI taxonomy): Bacteria > Bacillati > Actinomycetota > Actinomycetes > Streptosporangiales > Thermomonosporaceae > Actinomadura > Actinomadura sp. NPDC049753. The sequence goes on from NZ_JBFARL010000354.1 coordinate 1,398, forward strand.
GCCGCCGTTCTGCTGGCCTCCCTGGGGGTCGGTCGGCTGGGCCGTCGGGTCGGTCGGCTGGGCCGTCGGATCCGCCGCCGCGGCAGGGATTCCCTGGTAGACCGTCGCGACCAGGGTCAGCGCCGGGATCAACGCGGCGAAGGCTTTCTTCTTTCGTCCCATCGAAAAACTGCTCCCTTTGCGGGGTGTACGTCAGTGCAGAGCGCGCCTGGGAACCAGGCCCGTGCTCTCCAGCAGCGACATGTGCGTGTTGACGAATTTCAGGCACCGTTCGGCGAACGCGCGGATCTCCGTGTTCTCGGTCGCCGCGCGCACCTTGGCGATGACCGTGAAGACCTGTCCGTGGGCGGCACGCAACCGCAGCACGAACGTCTTGTCATAGTCGGCGCCGTATTTTCCCGACATCTCCCTCAGCCAGCTCTTCTGGCTGCCGTTGGGCTCGTTGGGAAGGAGCACGCCCAGTTTCTGCGCCTCGGCGCGGGTGTCGGCGTCCAGCTGCATGTGCTGGCGCATGATGATCTCGCCGACCTCCTTCACCCGGGGGCTGGACGCGCGCTGCGCGGCCTGCTGCCCCGCGGGCATCTCCCAGAGCCCGGCCTGCCGGACCTTGACCAGGAGCTGCCTGTCCAGAGTGCTGAGCCGGCCCCAGCGGGTGTTGACGGTGCCACCGAGGTTCGCCGCGCCGCTCGCGGGCGTGCCGACCGGGCTCATGACGACCGCGAAGGCCGCCACGACGGCGGCCGCGGCCGCCAGCACCAGCAGCAGGCGTCCTTTGCCGAGGCGCGGGAGCGTGCGCTTTCCGGCGATTCCGTAGGATTTCCTCAAGGGCTCTCGTCCCTCCTTTCAAGGATCTCTCGACGGACCCGGCGCGGGTTCGTCCGGAGATACGCAGCGGAACGCCCGGGGGGTTCAACGATGTCCACCTGTTGTCATTTTTTTCTGCGCCGGGAATTCAGCGCCGCGAGGGCGTCCCGGGGACTCCGCCGACGACGCGGAGCGCCAATGCGGGGCACATCGCGACCGCCTTCTGAACGTCCTTCTCCATCCACGAGGGAATGTCGGTTCCGAGCACGACGGGAAAGCCGTACCGGTCGAGCTGGATCAGCTCGGGCACGAGGTAGGCGCACAGGCCGTGCCCGTCGCACCGGCTCCAGTCGATCGCGACCCGCCCCTCCGTGCCGTCCGGCACCGGCAGCGGCAGCACCCCGTAGGTCGACTGGCCGCACCCGCCTCCCCACCGGTGCGCGTCGATGTCGGCGGTGAAGGCCTCCATCGCCGACAGGACGAACTTGGCGGTCCCGTCCGGGTGGGAGCAGGCGCCGCGCCCCCGGCCGACGCCGGCGGCGCGGCGCACGTCCTCCACCGTCCCGGCCCCCTCGGTGAGCGCCATCAGGGACCGGACGACGTCGGGCAGCCCGAGCCGGCACGGCCCGCACTGCCCGGCCGACTGCGCCGCGAGGTAGGAGGCGATCCGCGTCACCTCTCCGAGGGGGCAGGTGCCCTGCGTGAGCGGCAGGATGATCCCCGCGCCCACCGTCCCGCCGACGCGGCGCATCCCGGCGCGCGACAGGACCGCTCGCGACACCGCGGCCGGGTCGAGCCACATCCCGTGGTAGCCGCCGACGAGCACGCCCGGCGACGCCGGCACCTCGCAGTGGTCGAGGACGGCCCGCAGCGGCGTGCCGAGCGGCGCCTCCACGACCTGCGTCCCGCCGATCGTCAGCAGCGTGGTGCCCGGCTCGTCCTCCGTCCCGGCCGAGGCGTACAGGTCGGGGCCGAGGGAGACGAGCACCGCGAGCTGCGCGAACGTCTCGGTGTTGGACAGCAGGGTCGGGAAGCCGTCCACCCCCGAGTCGGACGCGCGGACCTTGACCCCCGGCGGGATCGGCGTCTCCCCGTTGATCGCGCGGATCACCGCGCCGCTCTCCCCCGAGATGAACCGCTCGGTCAGCCGCACCACCCGGGCCGGCATCCGCCGCTCGCTGATCGCGGCGCGGACCGACCGGGCGGCCTCGTCGCTCTCGACGGCCAGCACGATCCGCTGGGTTCCGAGCGCGCTCGCCGCGATCTGCGCGCCGTCGAGCACCAGGTGCGGCGCCCTGCCGAGCAGCACCTTGTCCTTGGCGCTGCCGGGCTCGCCCTCGGCGCCGTTGACCACCACGACGACGTCCTCGCTGGACCCGCGCTCGTCGCCCCTCTCGCCGGGCAGCAGCGCGGTCCGGTCGGCGGTCGGGTGGTTGACCCGCGCCGCGACCGCCATCAGCTTGCGGGCGAACGGGAACCCCGCCCCGCCGCGTCCCCTCAGGTCGACCTGCTCGGCCATGCGCACCAGGTCGTCCAGCGCCGGCGCGCGGAGCCTGCCGTGCACCGCCAGGTGCCGGTCGAGGTCCAGCCGGTCGAACCGGTCGAACCCGAGCGTCAGCCGCGGCCCGCCGATGTTGGAGACGGTGACGGTCGAGGTCATCGGATGACCTCGGTGTCACGTCCCTGCCCGGTCACGGGCATGCCGCGCGGGTCCGCGACGGTCTGCCGGGAGTCCGCGAAGTCGCGCGGGTCGTCGAGGTCGCGCCGGCCGCCGAAGTCCCGCCGGCCCCCGAAGTCGCGCCGGTCGTCGAGGTCGCGCGGATCGTCGAACCGGTCCTCCGCCGCCCGGGCGCGTGCCCTCGCGGCGGCATGTAGAGGCGGAAGTAGTTCTGCAGGGTGATCGTGGCGAGCGTCTGGTTCTCGTCCTTGATCGCC
>NZ_JBFARL010000355.1:0-4126 GCF_040674655.1 Actinomadura sp. NPDC049753
CGTCGGGCAGGTGGACGCCGTGCAGGCCGGCGAGCTCCACGAGCGTGGAGTGCCGTCCCGCACGGCTTCGTCGCGGCGGGCGGCCCGCCGCTGGACGAGGTCGTCGCGGGGCTGCGCAGGGGCGGCGCCCGCCGGATCGCCGTGGCGTCCTACCTGCTGGCGCCCGGCCGGTTCCACGACCGGATGCGGGCCTGCGGCGCCGACGTGGTCGCCGCGCCGCTCGGCGCGCACGGCGCGGCCGCCCGGCTGGTCCTGCGCCGCTACGACGAGGCCGCGCTGCCGCTCGCGATCCCGGCGGCGGCCCGCTGACCCGCCCCGTCCCGGCGGATCGGCTCCCCGTCCGGGGCGGCGAACCGTTCGTCGTGGTGGGCGAGGATCCGCAGCAGCAGCTCCTTGAGCAGGTCGGTCTCGTCGGGCGACAGCGCCTCGAACAGCGCCTCGTCCAGGCGGGCGCGGTCGTCCTGGCACGCGCCGAGGAACAGCCGCCCGTCCTCGGTGGCGTCGAGCGCGTACCGGCGCCGGTCGCCGGGGTCGCGGCGGCGCCGGACGTGGCCGGCCGTCTCCAGCGCGTCGACGATGCCCACGAGGTCGCCGGCGTCCATGCGCAGCCGTTCGGCGACCTGGCGCTGCGACAGCGGCCCGTGCCGCGCCACGCACCCCAGCACCAGCAGGTGGGGCAGCCTCGGCCGGTCGGGGAGCATCCGGGCGGAGGTCCGGCGCAGCAGCCGCCCCGTCTCGAAAAGCAGGTAGGCGGGCGACGCGCACAGGGGATCGGGCCGGTCCTCCACGACTGCTCCCTGGGTGTTCTTGGCCGGTCTTATTTCTCTTGACCTGAGAAATAGGTTATCCCTACCGTTGGGTGGCCCAAAATATGGGTGTTCGCTCCATGCGGAGGGAGGCCCCCATGCCGGACGGGGGACCGGCCGTCGAGGTCGACGGCCTGACCAAGAGGTTCGGTGACGTGGAGGCCGTGCGGGGGATCGACTTCGCCGTGCGGCCAGGGGAGATCTTCGGTTTCCTCGGCCCGAACGGCGCGGGCAAGTCCACGACGATCAACATGCTGTGCACGCTGCTGCGCCCGAGCGGCGGCAGCGCGCGGGTCGCCGGGCACGACGTGGTGCGCGAGCGCGACGACGTCCGCCGCAACATCGGGCTGGTCTTCCAGGACCCGACGCTCGACGGCTACCTGTCGGGCGAGCAGAACCTGCGCTTCCACGCCGAGCTGTACGGGGTGCCGCGCTCGGTGACGGCCGACCGCATCCGGCAGGTGCTGGAGATGGTCAACCTGTGGGACCGGCGCGGCGACCTGGCGCAGACCTACTCGGGCGGGATGAAGCGCCGCCTGGAGATCGCGCGCGGCCTGCTGCACTCCCCGCGGGTGCTGTTCCTGGACGAGCCGACCGTCGGCCTGGACCCCCAGACCCGGGCGTCGATCTGGGAGTACATCCGGCACCTGCAGGCCGCCGAGGAGATCACGATCTTCATGACGACGCACTACATGGACGAGGCCGAGTACTGCGAGCGCATCGCGATCATGGACTCGGGGCGGATCGTGGCGCTGGACACCCCCGAGGCGCTCAAGGCCGGCGTCGGCGAGGACCGGGTCCGCATCCAGACCGCCGACGACGAGGCCGCGATCGCCGCGCTCAAGGACCGGTTCGGGCTGGAGGCGGTCGTGTCGGAGGGCGCGGTCGCGTTCTCGGTGGCCTCCGGCGAGGCGTTCGTCCCGCGGCTGTTCGCCGAGCTGGGCGTGCCGATCAGGTCGGTGAACGTCGCGCGGCCGTCCCTGGACGACGTGTTCATGTCGTTCACCGGCACCACCATCCGCGACGCCGAGGCCTCGGCGAGCGACGGGATGCGCGTCGCGATGCGCGCGATGAGGAGGTGACGATGGCGAGCACGGCCGAGAGGGCGCCGGGCGCCGAGGTCGTCCGGGTCAGGGTGCCCGAGCGCGGCCTGCGGCAGGACCTGCGCGCCGTGAAGATCGTCCTGCACCGGGAGCTGATCCGGTTCTGGCGCGACAAGCTGCGGATGGTGTCCGGGCTCGTCCAGCCGGTGCTGTGGCTGCTGGTCATGGGCACCGGACTGTCCAACCTCATGGCCCGCAGCGGCGGCCCCGCCGGGTCCGTCGACCTGAAGACCTTCATCTTCCCCGGCGTGTGCGCGATGTCGGTGATGTTCACCGCGATGTTCTCCGCCGGGTCGATCGTGTGGGACCGTGAGTTCGGGTTCCTGCGCGAGATGCTCGTCGCGCCGGTCAGCCGCGCCGCCATCGTCGTCGGCAAGTGCGTCGGCGGCGCCCTGGTGGCGACGGTGCAGGGCGCGGTGATCGTGTCGCTGGCGGGCCTGGCCGGCGTCCCCTACGACCCGGGGCTGCTGCTGGAGCTGCTCGGCCTGATGTTCGTCGGGGCGTTCGCGCTCACCGGGTTCGGCGTCATGATGGCCGCGCGGATCAACAGCATGCAGTCGTTCTTCGGCCTCATGCAGATGGCGATGATGCCGATGATGTTCCTGTCCGGCGCCCTGTACCCGCTGAGCGGGCTCCCGACATGGCTGACCGTGCTGACCCGCTTCAACCCGCTCACCTACGCCGTCGACCCGCTGCGGCACGCGGTGTTCTCCCGCCTGGACGTCTCGCCGGAGCTGCTGCGGACGTTCGACCCGGGCGTCACCTGGGGCGGCTGGGTGGTCCCGATCTGGCTGGAGATCCTCCTCGTCCTCGGCATGGGCCTGGGGCTGATGGGCGTTGCCATCCTGGAGTTCCGCCGCGCCGACTGAGAAAACTCCGCCGTCACTCACCGTGATGAAGGATACTGGCCGCGTGCGCGACGCAGCGCACTCGGTCGGATGCGAAGGGTGACGGCGGGCAACGTGAACGGGTACAGGACGATATGGCGCGGGGCGGCGGCGACGGCCGCCGTCCTGGCGGCGGTGGCAGGGGCCGCGACCGTGGACGGACCGGTCCGCGCGCAGGCCGCGGACGGGGCGCGGCGCGCGGCCGCGGCGCAGGAGCTGCGGATCACGCGGTTCCTGGGGGAGCGGCGGCTGCCGCACATGGCGAAGTTCAAGGGCACCACTGTCGGCGGGGTGTCGGGCATCGACCGCGACCCGCGCACCGGGACCTGGTACCTGGTCTCCGACGACCGGTGGCGCTACGACCCGGCCCGGTTTTACACCGGCCGCCTGGACATCGACCCCGCCACCGGCGCGTTCACCGGGGTCCGGCTCACCGGGGTGTCCACGCTGCGCGACCCCGACGGCCGCCCCTACCCCGGATTCGGCAAGCCGGGGTCGGTCGACCCGGAGACGATCCGCTTCGACCCGCGGTCCGGGCGCGTCCTGTGGGGCAACGAGGGCGACCGCCCGGACGAGACGCATGAGGGGATCCCCGTGGCGCCGATGTCGCTGCGGTGGGCCGGACGCGACGGCCGGTACGGCGGTGAGCTGCCCCTCCCGCAGTCGCTGCGGCTGACCGCCGAGCACCGGGGGCCGCGCCGCAACGCCGGCTTCGAGGCGCTGACGTTCACCCCGCACGGCGTCGCCGCGATGGCCGAAGGCCCCCGGTACGAGGACGGGGAGCCGCCGACCGTGCGGCACGGCGCCATGTCCCGCCTCACCCTGTGGGACCGGGCCGGGCGCGTGACGGCGCAGTACGCCTACCCCGTCGACCGCCTCCCGGCCGCGCCGAGGCCGCCCACCGGCGCCGCCGACAGCGGCGTCTCGGAGATCCTCGCCGCCGGGGACCACCGGTTCCTGGCGCTGGAGCGCTCCTGGCTGGAAGGCGTCGGATACGAGGTCCGGCTGTACGAGTTCGACGCGCGGGGCGCCACGGACGTGCTGCGCCGCGACCGGCTCGACCAGGGCGGCCGGTTCCGCCCGGTGCGCAAGCGCCTCGTAGCCGACCTCGGCCGCTACGCCGATCCCACGCAGAACCTGGAGGCGCTGGCGTGGGGGCCGCGCCTGAGGTCGGGGGAGTGCACGCTGGTGGCCGGCTCCGACGACAACTTCGACCAGCGCGAGGCCACCCAGTTCCTGGCGTTCGCCGTCCGGGGCTGCTGACCCCCGCCGCGCGACGCGGAAGGGCCCGCGGGGGCGGGGCGCGGCCCCGGGCCCGGCGGGGTGCCGG